>CAZOFL010000022.1:0-29994 GCA_964579035.1 uncultured Natronomonas sp.
CTTCGAGAGCAACTGTCCGAGAGGACACGTGAGTTCAAATCTCACCCTCGGCGCTCTTCCGTTCGTTCGCTCCGTAGCCGCGCGGTTCAGTCGCTCGTGTCGCCGTCCGCAAGACCGCCGCTGATGGCGATCCACCCGATTGCCGAAATGAAAAACACCGGCGGAAACAGGAGCAACCCCCAGACCGGATTGAGCCCCCACTGGAGTATCAACACCACGTTGCCAGCACCGAGCAAAAACAGCGGGACGACGATCAGGGCGGCCGTCCTGGCGCCGGGGCGTTCGCCGTCGGAATCGCCGCCGATCATACCCGCCGCTTCGGGCGGTTCGGAGAAAAGCCCGCCGATCTCGAACCGTTTTGTCATTCGGTTCGAAGTTCCGCCAAACCGATCTGCTCGCCGGGCAGTTCGGCTTCGTTTCCCCGGAGGCTGCTCGGACGGGCCAACAGATACCCGTCGGCGCGGTCCTCGTCGAGCGGGTGGGCGTCTTGGACCCACAGCGTCCGGCCCTCCGGCCCGGCCTCCCGCGCCCACTCCCTGGCGGCCGCCTTCGAGGCGAATCGCCTGTGTCGCCCCGAGTTCGCGATCCACTCCCCGACCGCGCCGCTCACGCGTCGGGCGGACGGCTTCGCGGCGACGACGTAACCCGCGTTCATACCCGACCGTCGCCGGTAGAGGCGAAAAGCTTTGGTGGCGCTCGGTAGAACGATACACAATGGCACACGAGGCAACCGTCGACGGCCTCGGAATCAGCCTCGACGACGAGGGATCCGAGGGGGCTCCGGTCGTCGTTCTGCGGGCGGGGGGGCAGGCGCTTCCGATCTTTATCAGTACCGATCAGGCCAAATCCATCTCCCACGCCATGGAGGGGCGCCCGTTCGAACGGCCGCTGACACACGATCTGTTCGTCGAGATGCTCACCGAGTTCGGCGGGGCGGTCGACCGGGTTCGTATCGACGAACTCTCCGAGAGCACGTTCCTCTCGAAGATCGACGCCGAACGGTACTCGGCGGGCCAGCGGCGTGAGCTCACGTTCGACGCCCGTCCGAGCGACGCGATCGCGCTGGCGCTCAGAGTCGAGTGTCCGATCCTCGTCGCCGAGGAGGTCATAGAGGAGGCGGGGCAACCGCCGGACGCCTTCGAGGTTCGGTAGCTACCGGCAGGCTTCGACCGGGGTCTCCTGTCCTTCGGGGACGGCGATCCAGGCGCCGTCAGTCGCGATGTCGGCGATGATGAACGCCGAACGCCCCTCGCAGTAGTCGTACGCTTCCTGGACGCGTTTTTCACTGCCGGTTCCGACAGCGGGTTCAGCTTCATCCACCATGTGTGGGCGATTGTAGTGTAATAGTAATATTCTTACGGTTTTTGAAAACGTCAGGGGAGAATAGTTGGTCGCATGGCGTCTTACCCGATTCAGTCGGGGGCCGATCACTCGCGGTCGTAACGCTCGGCGGCGGAGTCGAAGGAAAGCTCCGCTCGCTCCGTCGAACGCCGGCCCTCGGCGGCCGCGACGGCTTCGGGGTCGGGCGAGGCGTCGTCGTCGATCCGCGCCCACGAGCCGTGGACTTTCGCGTGACACCACCGACACAGCGACACCGTGATCTCGTGTGGAAGCTCCTTGCTGTCGTCGTCGGGATACTCGAGGTGGTGTTCCTCGAGGAGCGGGCGGGCGTCCGCAAGCGCCACCCGGCGTTCCTCGAGCCCACACCGTCGACACTCGTGGCCGGGGTCGCTGGCGCGGAACTTCGGGCAGTCCGCCCACTCCCACTCGCCGTCGGGGTCGGCGGCCGGACACCGGAGGTCGTCGGCGTGGCGCTCCCGCGCGAACGCGGGGTCGTTGCGGCCGTACTCCGCGGCGTATCGACACCGGCCGTCGTCGGTGAGAAAGTCACACCGCTCGACGGCGGCGTAGGGGTCGTCGACGCCGACGGACGTTCCCCGTGGTGTCTTCTCCATGCACCCGCTTTGCCCTCCCGACACCTCAATATTCGGCCGGCGGTCGACACGTCACGCTGATACGATTTCGGCCCCACCGTCCGGTATGGACGCGGCAACGCTCAGAGCGCGGGCCTCCGAACTCCCGACGGAGCCGGGAGTGTACTACTTCGAGGCCGACGACCGGGTGTTGTACGTCGGAAAGGCGGTCGACATCCGCGATCGGGTCCGCTCCTACGCCGACCCCCGCGGCGAGCGGATCCGTCGAATGGTCGCTGCCGCCTCGCGGATCGACTTCGCCGTCACCGACACCGAGACGCAGGCGCTTCTCCTCGAAGCCAACCTCATAAAACGCCACCAGCCGCGGTACAACGTCCGACTGAAGGACGACAAGTCCTACCCCCTCGTCGCGGTGACGGACCACGACGCTCCCCGGCTCGAGGTCACCCGCGACCCCGCCGAGGGCGCGACGGTCTTCGGCCCCTTTACCGACAAGGGTCGCGTCGAGACGGTGTGCAAATCGATCCGGCGGGTCTACGGGCTCCGCGGCTGTTCGGACCACAAATACGAGGGCCGAGAGCGCCCCTGTCTCGACTACGAGATAGGGCTGTGCAGCGCGCCCTGTACTGGCGAGATCACGACCGGGGCCTACGCCGCCGACGTCGAATCGGCGATCCGGTTTCTCGAGGGCGAAACGGGGGTCCTCGCCGAACCCCTCGAGCGACGGATGGGCGAGGCCGCCGAGGCGCGGTCCTTCGAACGCGCGGCGGCGCTGCGGGACGAACTCGACGCCGTGGAGGCGTTCCACGGGGGCGGCGGCGAGGCCGTCGTCGGCCGGAGCGAGGACCTCCTCGACGTGCTCGGCGTCGCGATCGAGGGCGAGGCGGCGACGGTCGCCCGCCTCCACAGCGAGGACGGCAAACTGATCGACAGGGAGAGACACCGCCTCGACGCGCCCGAGTCGGGGGCGGGCGTCGCGGCCGTCCTCGCGGCGTTCGTTCCGCAGTTTTACGCCGACCGATCGCTGCCGGATGCCCTCCTGTTACCGGAACGGTACGACGACCCCGACCTCGATCGCTGGCTCGACGCCGAGGGTGTCGCGGTCAGGGTCCCCGGCGCGGGTCGGGAGGCGACGCTCGTCGAGTTGGCGATCAAAAACGCGCGCAGACGCGGCGGCGACGCGGACGGCCCCACGGCGTTGGCCCGACGGCTCGGGATCGCCCGGGCCGACCGGATCGAGGGGTTCGACGTGAGCCACACGGGGGGGCGATCGGTCGTCGGGAGCAACGTCGCCTTCGCCGACGGCTCGCCGGAGACCGACGGCTACCGCCGGAAGAAACTCGACGAGACGAACGACGACTACGCGAACATGACCGCGTTGCTCCGGTGGCGCGCAGAGCGGGCGATCGAGGGCCGCGACGACCGGCCCGATCCGGATCTGCTCCTGATCGACGGCGGGGCGGGCCAGCGAAACGCGGCCCTCGAGGCGCTCGATGCGGCCGGCTGGGAACGTCCGGTCGTCGCCCTGGCGAAAGCCGACGAGCGCGTGATCACCGCCGAGGGGAGCCACGAGTGGCCCGAGGACGACCCGGCCCTGCACCTGCTGCAGCGCGTCCGCGACGAGGCCCACCGCTTTGCCGTCCAGTACCACCAGACCGTCCGCGATACGGTTTCGACGCCGCTCGATGCGGTGTCGGGCGTCGGGCCGGAACTCAGAAAACGGCTGCTCGGGCGGTTCGGCAGCGTCGACGGGGTTCGGGCGGCCTCCCTCGAGGAACTGGAGGCAGTCGACGGTGTCGGGAGGGCGACCGCCGAGGCGATCGATCGGGCGTTATAGTCATTCCCAGGAGACGCGCCGTCGGACGCCCTTGAGGGTCCGTGAGATCATCCAGGCGATCACGAAAAACGGGACCAGCGGGATCAACACGACGAGCAGGAGCGCCGCCGCCGCGACTTTCGGGTTGGCCAGTTGGTCGTTCTCGGCTTTCGGGGGCCGTATCGAGCGGATCGCCCCTCTCAGTCGACCGGGTGTGGTAGATCCAACCATACCGGTCGTACGACCCGCAAACGTATGATCTTTTATTTCGTTCCCGGCCCATGGGTACAACACCGTCGGATGGAAAGTTTAAGGGCCGAACCGACGGTACGTCGTGACAACTTCCTCTCCATGTACGACGACGGATACGACCACGCCGCGGTCGAACGACGCTGGCAGGAGGCGTGGGACGACGCCTCCGCGTACCGGACCCCCGACGACGTCGAGGACCCGACGTACGTCCTCGGAATGTACCCCTACCCGTCCGGACAGCTCCACATGGGTCACGTCCGGAACTACACGATTACGGACGCGTACGCCCGCTACCGCCGGATGTGTGGCGACGACGTGCTCCACCCGATGGGGTGGGACGCCTTCGGACTCCCGGCCGAAAACGCCGCCAAGGAGCGCGATACGAACCCCCGCGATTGGACGTTCGACTGTATCGATACGATGAAAACCCAGATGGAGTCGATGGGCTTCGGCTACGACTGGGACCGCGAAATCGCGACGTGTACGCCCCGCTACTACAAGTGGAACCAGTGGCTGTTCACGCGGTTCCTCGAGGAGGGCCTCGCCGAGCGCCGCGCCGCCGACGTCAACTGGTGTCCCGACTGTGAGACCGTCCTCGCCGACGAGCAGGTCGAGGGCGACGACGAACTCTGTTGGCGCTGTGCTCACCCCGTCGAACAGCGGGAACTCGAACAGTGGTTCCTCTCGATCACGGAGTACGCCGACGAACTGGTCGATTACATCGACGAACTGGAGGGGTGGCCCGACTCCGTCCGGCAGATGCAGCGCAACTGGATCGGCCGTCAGGGAGGGACGCGCCTGGAGTTCGATCTCTCGGGGCCCGACGCCGAGTACGGCGGAGTCGAAGCCTTCACCACCCGCGTCGACACCCTCTTCGGGGCGACGTTCTTCGCGTTGGCTCCGGACCACCCGATCGCCGAGGAACTGATCAAAGCCGACGATTCGGTTCGGGAGTTCGTCCGTCACGAGGCCGACCCCGACGGCGACGAGCCGAACGGCGTCGCGACGGCGCTCACGGCGACGAACCCGATCACGGGCGAGGAGCTGCCCGTCTTCGTCGCCGACTTCGTCCTCTCCGATGTGGGAACGGGTGCGCTGATGGGCGTCCCCGCCCACGACGACCGCGACTACGTTTTCGCCGAAAAGATGGGCGTCGATATCACCCCGGTGGTCGCCCCTGTCCCCGAGGACGGAACCGATCCCGAGGCACCCGACGTGAGCGAGGGGGCCTACACCGAGGACGGCGTCCTGGTGAACTCCGAATCCTACACCGGTCTCGAAAGCGCCGAGGCCCGCGAGCGGCTCACCGAGGACATCGAGGGTGCCGAACACCACACCCAGTACCGGCTCCGAGATTGGGGGATCTCCAGACAGCGCTACTGGGGGACGCCGATCCCGATCGTCAACTGTCCGGCGTGCGGTTCGGTCCCCGTCCCCGAGGAACAACTGCCCGTCGAGCTCCCCGATTTCATCAACACGACCGGCAACCCCCTCGACGCCGCCGAGGAGTGGAAACGGACGACGTGTCCCGACTGCGGCGGCGACGCCGTCCGGGAGACGGATACGATGGACACGTTCGTCGACTCCTCGTGGTACTTCCTGCGGTACGTCTCCCCCGAACTCGCCGACGCGCCGTTCGATCTCGACCGGGCCAACGACTGGATGCCGGTCGACCAGTACGTCGGCGGCATCGAACACGCCGTGATGCATCTGTTGTACTCGCGGTTCGTCACGAAGACCCTCGCCGACCACGAGGGGCTCGACCACCGCGAGCCGTTTACCAACCTGCTCGCACAGGGAATGGTCCAACTGGAGGGCGAGAAGATGTCGAAATCGAAGGGCAACGTCGTCTCCCCCCAGGCGATCGTCTCCGAGTACGGCGCCGACACCGCGCGGCTGTTCATGATGCAGGCCGCCCAGCCGGAGCGGGACTTCGATTGGTCCGAACAGGGCGTCCAGTCGGCCTACAGCTTCCTCACGCGGTTGAAGGAACTCGTCGAATCCTACGCCGCCGGCGAGATCGAGACGACGGGGGAAGCGGGACCGATCGCCGGCTACGTCGACAGCGAGACGGAGGCCGCGGTCGTCGTCGCCACGGAGGAGTACGACGAGTTGGTGTTCAACACCGCCGTCCGCGGGGCCCAGTCGCTCGTCGGGGTGCTCAGACAGTACCGCGAGTACACGGCGGTCCACGCGGCGACGTTCGAGCGCGCGCTATCGGTGTCGGTCAGGCTGCTCGCCCCCGTCGCGCCGCATCTCTGTGAGGAGTTGTGGGCGACACTCGACACCGAGGGGTTCGTCGTCGACGCCGAGTGGCCCGACTCGGACGCCGACCGCGAGACCGTCGAGAAGCGGCGACGGCTCGTCGAGAACACCCGCGAGGACGTCCGCCAGATCGTCAATGTCGCGGGGATCGACGACCCCGAACGGATCGACATCGCCGTCACCCCCGAGTGGAAACACGAGGCGCTGAACGTCGCCATCGACAGCGACGCGCCGAACGTCATCGGCGAACTCATGCAACACGAGACGATCAAACGCCACGGCGACGACGCGGCGTCCTACGGCCAGCAGCTCCAGAACGACCGCGAGGCGCTCCAGCGAACGCTCGCGCCCGACACCGAACTCGAGGCGCTCGAATCGGCCGCCTGGTTGATCGAACGGGAATTCGACGCCGAGGTTCGTGTCCTCGCCGCCGAGGACGCGCCCGACGACGTGGCCAAAAAGGCCGAGCCCTCGCGGCCGGCGATCGACATCCGGGAGTGACCGTTCCGGTCCGTTCGCCTGCGGTTATACCTCATCGTCCGCTCGCCGCCCCACGACAACCCTTATCAATCGATCGGCCTCCCATCTATGTATGATCGATCTGCGCAGCGACACGGTGACGAAACCGTCCCCGGAGATGCGGGCGGCGGCGGCCGACGCCGCGGTCGGCGACGACGTGTACGGCGAGGATCCGACGGTGAACGAACTGGAGGAGAGAGTCGCTACCCTGTTAGGAAAGGACGCGGCGGTGTTCGTCCCCTCCGGAACGATGGGCAACCAGATCGCCGCCCGCGTCCACACGGATCGCGGCGACGAGGTCCTCGTCGAGCGCGAGAGCCATATTTATAAGTGGGAACTGGGCGGCCTCGCACAGCACTCGGGGCTGCAGGTCCGGACGGTCGACGGAGGCCCGCGCGGCGTCGTCACACCCGCGGCGATCGCCGAGGCGTTCGTCGAGGCCGACAGCCACCGGCCCGGGACCGGGCTGGTCTGTCTGGAAAACACTCACAACAGCAAGGGCGGGACGGCCATCGCAGCCGAGCGGATCGACGCCGCCTGTGCGGCGGCGAGCGATCGGGGCGTCCCCGTCCACGTCGACGGCGCGCGCCTGTTCAACGCCGCGACGGCACTCGAGACCGATCCCGCGCGGCTCGTCCGGGGCACGGAGTCGGTGCTTTGCTCTCTCTCGAAGGGGCTGGGTGCGCCCGTCGGTTCGGTGCTCGCCGGCACCGAGTCGTTCGTTTCGGCGGCCCGCCGGGTTCGCAAACTGTTCGGGGGCGGCATGCGTCAGGCGGGGATCATCGCCGCGCCCGCCCTGCTCGCCTTGGAGAACCGAGCCCGGCTGGCTGTCGACCACGAGAACGCCGGCCTACTCGCCGCTGGGTTGGCGGAACTGGAGGGCCTTTCGGTCACGGCCCCGGAGACGAACATCGTGTTGGTCGACCCCGATGACCCGGTCGACGCCTTCCTCGACGCCTGCGAGGACCGCGGCGTCCTCGGCGTCCCCTTCGGCGACCGCCGGGTCCGGTTCTGTACCCACCTCGACGTCGACCGGGGGGACATCGAGACGGCGATCGACCGGATCGGGGCGGTCTGATCGCGGCCGGCTCACCGGCGTTTTCCGTCGCGCATCCCCTTCGAGAAGCTCAAAAGCGTCTTCCGGACGAACAGAAACAGCCCGAAGACGAGGAGCAAAAGCACCGCGATGATGCCGACCAGGACGGGGTCGACGCCGAAAAAAAGCGCCAGTGTGGACCCGATAGCGGCCGATGCGGCGGACACTGTCATACGCGGGGGTAACGCCCCCGGGACAAAATCGTTTCGGGGACCGCGCGACCGCCCCTCGCACAGGACGTGATAAAAACTCATGCGTCCGCGCGCAGTACGCCCGGCCGATGAGCCTGCTGCCCTCCACCCCGGACATCTCCCCGGACGGCGAACCGCGGGTGGTCGGCCTCGACAGCGAGGAGGCCGACGACCTGATGGCCGCCCTCTCCTCGGGGACGGCCCGCCGGATCCTCGCCGAACTGCACGACGACCCCGCGCCGCCGGGTGAACTCGCAGACCGCGTCGACACCTCGCTGCAGAACGCCCAATATCACCTCGGAAATCTCGAGGACGCCGGCGCGATCGAGGTCATCGGGACGGCCTACTCCGAGAAGGGCCGGGAGATGTCGGTGTACGGCCCCGCCGACACCCCGCTCGTCATCTTCGCCGGCGATGAGGCGCGCGCGTCGGGTCTCCGGGCGGCCGTTTCGCGACTCTTTGCGGGCTTTCTCGCGCTCGCCGTCGGCGGGGCCGTGATCCAGACGCTGTTCGGCGATGAACTCGTCGATGACGCTCCCGTCGACGACGCCCCGGCTGACGCCGACCCGACGCCGGAGGCCACGCCAACGCCGACGCCCGAGGAGGACGAGGGCCTCGATGCGTTCGACGAACCGGAGGCGACGCCGACACCGGAAGAGGCGGCCGATTCGCCGGTCTCGGACCCGACACCTGCGGCCGACGCAGCCGACGGGGCGCTCTCGACCGTCGAGGCGCTGTTTGCCGGGGGAATGGCACCCGGTCTCGCCTTTTTCCTCGGCGGCGCGATCGTGCTGACTGTCGTCGTCGGGACGGCGTACCTCCGGGCGCGTCCCTGACTCGATACGCCGGCCCGGAGCGGACGCGCACGTGACTCAAACGCTTATTTTACTCTCCGGTGGCCTCTTTATATCCCCCGACGAGGCTCCGGGTGCGCTGAACGCTTCGGCCCTCCATCGCCCCTCAACCCGGCGTTCGGCGCGCCCCCTTTCCCCTCAACTCGACCTTACAGTCGCGGCTCGACGACGAACCGATCGAACGTCTCCCCCGACGGTTCGACGAGTCGGCCGCGGGCGAGACCGGCGTCGCCGTCCCACTCCAGTTCGGCGTGTGCCGGCCGGTTCCAGCGCGGATCGGCATGGCTTCCGGGGTTTAGAATCGGGACGACCCCTTCGCGGAACTCCGGGGCGTGTGAGTGGCCGACGACGACGAGGTCGGCGTTTGACTGCCGGCCGAAAAGCGAGAGCGCGGTGTCGGTGTGTTCGTGGCCGTGGACGACCGCGACCCTGAGCCCGCGCCACTCGAGGACCCGATCCGTCGGGACGCGCTCGCGGACGCCCGGAGTGTCGTTGTTCCCGGAGACGCCGAGCACCCGGCCGCGTGCCTCGAAGGCATCCAACACGTCCGTCGTCGTGAAATCCCCCGCGTGGACGGTCGCCTCGGCGGCGTCGACCGCCGCCGCGGTCCGTCCCGAGAGCCGGGCGTCCTCGCGACCGTGAGTGTCCGAGAGAACGGCGAGCATGCTCACACTATGCGGCTGGGTGGACAAAGGCGCACCGGCGGCGATTCGGTGGCTCTCCTCCGGCCACATTCGGGGTCGACCGAGCCCTTTTTTTCGTCGTCGCGCCTACGACGCGTATGCTCACCGCTGGCGTCATCGCGGTCCAAGGCGATGTCGCCGAACACGCCGCCGCGATCGAACGCGCCGCCGGCAGACACGGAGTAGCCTGTACCGTCGAGACGATCCGATCGTCGGGCGTCGTCCCCGATTGCGACGTCCTCTTGCTGCCAGGCGGCGAGTCGACGACCATCTCGCGGCTCCTCGCGGAGGAGGGTATCGACGAGGAGATCGGGCGGTTCGCCGCCGACGGGAAGCCGATCCTCGCCACCTGTGCCGGCCTCATCGTCGCCAGTTCGGACGCCAAGGACGACCGCGTGTCGACGCTGGATATCCTCGACGTGAGCGTCGACCGCAACGCCTTCGGGCGACAGAAGGACAGCTTCGAGGCCCCCCTCGACGTGACGGGTCTCGATTCGCCGTTCCCGGCGGTGTTCATTCGCGCCCCGACGATCGACGCGGTCGGCCCCGGGGTCGAGGTGCTCGCTGCCGTCGACGGGCGACCGGTCGCCGTCCAAGGCGGGAACGTCCTCGGGACCTCCTTTCACCCCGAACTGACCGGGGATTCGCGGATCCACGGGCTGGCGTTCTTCGAGTGACGGCCCCGACGGCGTCGGGGGCGGACCCGTCGCGGCGAGTGCCTGGGTTTTTATTCTGCGGTCGTCTCCGGACGGTATGGACGCACACATCGAGGGCGTCCGCGTCGCCGAATCCCCGTCGGGGGTCGTCGCCATCGTGACGCTCGGCGTCGAGGACGAATCTGACGTGTTGCCGATCTTTGTCGGCTTCGAGGAGGCCGCAAGCATTGCCCGCGGCCTCGATGCGACCGACATCGGCCGCCCGCTCACTCACGACCTGTTGCTCGACGTGATCGAGGAACTCGGCGGTCGCGTCGACGGCGTCGTCGTCTCGGCGATCGACGACGGGACCTACATCGCGGACCTCCGTCTCGACACGCCCCGGGAATCCGTCGTCGTCGACGCCCGGCCGAGCGACTCCCTCGCTCTCGCGGCCCGGACGAACGCCGGAATCGAGATCGACCGCGAGGTGTTCGACGCCGGCCGCGAACCGATCGACGAGTACGCCGGCCTCGAGGACATCCGGGAGATGATCGGCGCATGAACGACGGTGGCGACGCGGACAGTTCGACCGACGCCGATTCGGACGCCCCACACGACCCCGACACGGCGGAGATCCTCGACGACCTCTTTTCGGTGATCGAATCCCGGAAGGAAAACCTCCCCGAGGGGTCCTACACCGCCTCGCTTTTGACCCACGAGAAGGGCGAAAACGCCGTGCTCGAAAAGCTCGGCGAGGAGACGACGGAACTGATCCTCGCCGCCAAGGACGACGACGAAGGGGAGATGGCCCACGAGGCCGCCGACATCGTCTATCACATGCTCGTGTTGCTGTCGATGAAGGACGTAGACCTCGAGGACCTCAGGGCGGAACTCCGGAATCGGTACTGACGGGGCGCCTTATCACGGTTCCCTCCAATCGATCATTTATTAACACCCCTGGGAACAAGATTATTAAACCAGACAAAATAACACCGTACGATATCAAGTGGCCTTTTCATTTGACACCAGTTACACGGACCTGGACTCGAAGCTTTATTCGAGGGTAACCCCGAAAAACGTCGCCAATCCCGAAATTTTAGCTCTCAACGACGGGCTATGTGCTGCCCTTGGATTGGACACGGCGAAGCTCAATGCTAAAATCCTAGCAGGCCAAGAGCTCCTGGAAGAACCGATCGCCCAAGCATATGCGGGCCACCAGTACGGGAGTTTTACCATTCTGGGCGATGGGAGAGCGATGATACTCGGCGAACATGTACACGATGGTACTCGATACGATATTCAACTGAAAGGGGCCGGCCGAACGCCATACTCCGGACGAGGGGATGGCAACGCAACTGTTAGCTCGATGCTCAGAGAGTATCTGTATTCGTATGCGATGCAGCACCTACACATCAAAACATCGAGAAGCCTGGCAGTCGTCGAAACCGACCACGCAGTCGAACGACGGCGGACAGAACCGGGAGCCATCCTCGTCCGCGTGATGAACAGCCACATCCGATACGGGACTTTCCAGTATGTTGCCGGCCGAGCAGCCGACGAACTACAGCGGTTTACTGATTATGTGATCGACAGACACTACCCGCAGTTGAACGGGACGGATCGGAAATATCTGGAGTTTTTCGATGCAGTCATGCAATCGTCGATCGAGATGGTCGTCGACTGGCTCCGTGTCGGATTCATCCACGGCGTCATGAACACGGATAATATGAGTATCGATGGCGAAACATTCGATTACGGCCCCTGTGCGTTCATGAATTACTACGACGAGGAAGCGGTCTTCAGTTCGATTGACAAGCGCGGGCGATATGCGTTCGGGAACCAGCGACGCATCTTGCGGTGGAATCTCGAACGGTTCGCAGAGGCACTCCAACCGCTGTGTGTACGGACAGCGCTCACGTATCACGAACTCGAAGCCAGACTGGAGGGATTTGCGGATCGATTTGCTGCGCAATACTACACGATGATGCAGAAGAAACTGGGGATCAACTCGGATGGCAACGAAGCACTCGTCGATGAATTTTTGCAGTGGCTTCGCGAATCGAACGCGGACTACACCAATGCGTTCCTCGAACTGGAGACGCCTGGGAGGTCCGACGACCCAGTGTTCGCAACTGCAGAATTCGAACAGCTTCGGAACAAAGTAGCCGCCGTTGGCCGAGATAAGGAGTTGATGCAGGACGCCAACCCGCGGTGTATCCCCCGCAACCATCTGGTCGAAGAGGCACTGGATGAGTACCTCGAAACCGGGGACCTAACTAAATTCGAGGGGATGTTGACCGTGTTGGAAAACCCCTATACATCGGAAGATACGGGTTCACAGTTCCAGCAACCACCGCCACGAGAGTTCGATGCGGAGTATACAACATACTGTAATACCTGATCGGATACTACCGAAGTAAACATACCGATCAATCTTAGTTGATGGCAGACGGTTTTATCGCTCAGGCCGGAACGTTACCGTCGGGCGAGCGGTGGTCACTGTCACCGGACGAGGGTTTCAAACGGCCTCCAACAGTGTTCTCGTGTAACATTGCGAACGGTGCGCATGAACAGTCGCGAATAGCCGATCGAAGACGTGATGACCGAACAGGCCCGTGTCGGTTCATTACGGACGCGCCCGCACGCGAAGCGGCGCCGGTCCTCCTCGAGGAGGGGGTCGGGTCGGTGGTCGTCGCCGACGCCGACGGCATCGTGACGAAGACCGACCTCCTCGCGGGGATCAAACAAGGGCGTCTCGGGGAGGCCGTCTCGGAACTGATGACCGAACCGACCGTCACCGTTCCGCTGGATGCCGACGTTCAGACAGCGATCGATCGGATGCACGAATACGGGATCAAACGTGTCATGGTCGAAGACGGTACCGGGGTTGTCGGCGTCGTGAGTGCGACGGATATCCAGCGGGCGCTCGCCACGGATTTCGATTCGGTGGTCGGAACGTTCGCCGGGTCGGTCGGGACCGAACCCCAGGACACCTACGAGTGTATCTCCCGTGGAACACGCGTGACCGCCGCGAGCAAGCCCGGTACGTGTCACAGCTGTGATGCCCCGATGCGCAATACAACCATCCCGCGCAATTAATTTGAGTCCCACCGCCGGTATCGTCCGCCGTCATCGCTTCGGAGCCGAAAAACCCGTTCCTGGCATCGGCGTTCGAGGGCGCCGGGCCGACAGCGCGGAAGCGCCGGTTCCGGTGGGTTCGATAGCGACGGGGACGTAGACGTTCGATGCGTTCGGACCGGACGTTCATATTGGCGGGGTCCCAACTCCCGTCGATGACACTGCGCTGTCAGTCCTGCGGCGAAACGTTCGATCGAGCGGCGGACGAATTCCTTGCGGGGTGTCCGGCCTGCGGTCACCGCCACTACCCGGGGGCGGGCTGCTGTTAACGGCCGCCGGCGCCGACGGCTGAACGACCGGTAACGGCTTTTACCCGTCCAAACCGGTGTGTGCCCGCGTCCCGCGAATGTATCGGCCTCCGTGCGGTCCGCCGGAGCCGCCGTGACCTGCCCGTATCCGCCGCTCGATACCGGTGGTATTACTTAGTCTTACAACTAAGTAATCGCATGAACGTCCTCGTGACCGGAGCGGGCAGCGGGATCGGACGGGCGACCGCGCTTCGACTCGCCGGGAGCCACGACATCGCCGTCGGGTACAACGACTCCCAGGCCGCCGCCGCGGAGACCGTCTCGGCGGCCGAACGGAAGGGTGCGACGGCAGTTGCGGTCGGCGGCGATGTCACTGATTCGACCGCCGTTGACGCCCTCGTCGACGAGGCGGCTGAGGCCCTCGGCGGGCTCGACGCCGTCGTCAACAACGCGGGGATCGCCGATCCCGCCCGGACTGAGAGGACAAGCGACGAACGGTGGGATCGAGTCCTGCGGACCAACCTCACCGGGGCGTTCTACGTCACCCGCGCCGCGGCGTCGCATCTCCTTTCGGGCGGCGACGTCGTCTTCGTCTCCTCGATCGGGGGCACCGGCGGGACCGTCGACGCCAGCTATGCGACCAGCAAGGCGGGGCTGCACGGCCTGACCCGGGCGCTCGCACGCGAGTTCGGCGAGGAGGGACTCCAGGTCAACGCCGTCGCTCCCGGCCCCGTCGAAACCGACATGAACGACGACATTCTGGCGTATCTGGAGTCGATCGGTTTCCGGGGCCACGAGAACGTGGACACGCATCTCCCGCAGTACGCCTGCGAGCCCGACGACGTGGCCCACACCGTCGAGTACCTGCTCGAAAACGACTACGTACAGGGGGAGGTCGTCAACGTCAACGGCGGGATGCAGTTCCGGTGAGACGGACGACCTGAGGCGCTCGACGGCGTCGGGGATCGGAACCGTTCCACTTCCGCCACACCCGGCGAACCCTTTTAACCGAAAACGACCAACTGACACCCGTGTCGAAGTCGGACGACCACCGGCGGTACTTCCCCTACGAGGAGCCCTACGAGCACCAAATCGACGCGATGGGGCAAATTCGGGAGGCGCTCGTCGAGGAGCGGGACGTGCTGTTCGAGGGAGCCTGCGGAACGGGGAAAACGCTCGCTTCCCTCGTTCCGGCGCTCGAGTACGGGCAGGCGGCCGGCAAGACGGTCGTCATCACCACGAACGTCCACCAGCAGACCCGGCAGTTCATCGAGGAGGCGCGGGCGATCGCCGAGGCGGAGCCGATCCGGGCCGTCGTCTTCCGCGGGAAGGCCTCGATGTGTCACATCGACGTCGGCTACGAGGAGTGTCAGGCGCTTCGGGACACGACCCGGGATCTGGTCGACAAGGAGCAGGACATCGCCGAACTTGAGGACCGCGAAGGGGAACTCCTCGAAGCGAGCAAGGACGGGGACGGCCGCGCCGCCGAGGCTCGGGGTACCGTCGTGGACGAACTCGACGAGCTCGAAACCGGCGTCGAGGCGATCCGCGAGGAGGGAAACATCTGTGAGCGCTACTACAACAACCTCACCGCCGACACCGACGAGTTCTACGGGTGGCTCTACGACGACGTCCGCACCCCCGACGAGATCTACGAGTACGCCGACGGTCGCGACCTCTGTGGCTACGAACTGCTGAAGGACGGCATGGAGGGTGTCGACCTCGTCATCTGCAACTACCACCACCTGTTGGATCCGATGATCCGCGAGCAGTTCTTCCGGTGGCTCGGCCGCGACCCCGAGGACATCGTCGTCGTCTTCGACGAGGCCCACAACGTCGCCGACGCCGCGCGCGACCACGCGACCCGGACGCTCGCGGAACGGACCCTCGACGGCGCGCTCGACGAACTCGAGGGGGTCGACGACGCCCGTGCGGGCTCCGCCGCGAACGTTATCGGGGCGTTTCGGGAGGCGTTGGTCGGCACCTACGAGGACTCCTTCGGGTTCGGCGACCGCGAGGCGGTCGACGAGGCGTGGAGCGACGTGGCGATCGACAGCGAGACGGGCCGCGACGACCTCTCGGTCACCTTCCTGCGGAACTACACCGGCCAGGGGTTCGGCGCCGACCTCGAGGAAGCGCTCGCGCTCGGGGAGGAACTCGATCGGCGGTACGAACGCGAGTACAAAAACGGCGAATCGACGACCCGGAAGGAGTGTCCGACGCTGACTGCGGCGGGGTTCATCGAGCGGTGGATGGAGTCGGGCGTCGACCCCGGCCAGTACCCCGTCGTCGGTGTCCGACGGACCGAAACGGGCGTCGTCGGCCGCGCGGAGCTGTACACTTGCTTGCCGAGACAGGTCACCGAACCGCTGTTCGAGGAGCTGCACGCGACGATCCTGATGAGCGCGACGCTCCGGCCCTTCGACGTGACGGAGGACGTCTTGGGCCTTGATGACCCCCTGTCGATGGCCTACGGCGAGCAGTTCCCCGAGGATCGGCGGCGGACCTACGCCGTCGAGACGCCGGCGCTCTTTGCGAGCAAGCGCGACGACCCCGAGGTCCAACGATCGGTCGGCGACGTGATCGCGGATACGGTCCGGTTCACGCCCGGGAACACGCTCGCGTTCTTCCCGAGTTACGCCGAAGCCGAGCGGTACTACCACCGATATTCGGGCGAGGCGACGCCGTTTCTCGACGAGCCGGGGACGCGCGCGGAGGAACTCAGACGCGAGTTCGTCGACGCCGAAGACGCCGTGTTGTTCACCTCGCTTTGGGGGACGCTGGCGGAGGGCGTCAGCTTCGACGACGACGACGCGAGAAGCGTGGTCGTCGTCGGCGTCCCGTACCCGCATCTCGACGACCGGATGGAGGCCGTCCAGCGGGCCTACGAGGGGGCGTTCGGCGACGGCTCCGAGGACGCGGGCTGGCGCTACGCCGTCGAGATCCCCACGGTCCGAAAGACCAGACAGGCGCTCGGGCGGATCGTTCGGTCCCCGAGTGACTTCGGCGTCCGCGTGCTCGTCGACGAGCGATACACCCGATCGAAACGCGCCGACCTCGACGAGTACAGCGTCTACCCGAGCTTCCCGGCCGAGGAGCGCAGCGAACACATCGACATCGCCCCGGAGAAACTGAAGTTCGCGATGTTGAACTTCTACGGGGACATGGACGCCTACGACGGGGAGCCACCGAGCCCATGAGCCCGGACCTCGAACCGCGGGCGGAGAACCGCCGGACACGCGACGGGAGCGGCCCCCGGTGGGACGCGCTCCGCGATGCGGCCTTGGGACGCGACGAGCACACGTGCCAACGCTGCGGGTACGCTCCGGACGGGCGGGATCCGGGAGCGGAACTCGAGGTCCACAACGCCGCCGCTCTCGGGTCGCCGTCGTTCGACGACCTCGACGTGCTCGTGACGCTGTGTCGGCCCTGTCACGCGACGCTGCACGGCGACGACCCCGCCTACGGCGACCTCGGTGCCGACGCGCCGATGTTCCCGCGGCCGGATGCGCCGCAGGCGGTTGCGACGATGCGTTCCGAGCGCCAACACGTCTGCGAGCGGTGTCAGTCGGTCGCCGACGACGCCTCCGAACTCGCCGCCTACACCGCCGCCAACAGACCGCACGCCCTGTGTAAACCGTGTGCCGGCGCGCTGCTCGAGGCCGGCTACGACCCCGACGCCTTCGAGGTCGCCGGGCCGTTCGATGCGGCTGAACTCCGTGCGAGAGCCCCGTCGGCACCGGTTCGTCCGGTGCTTTTGGCGTCACGTCCGGTCCGGGCGACCCGACCGCCCGTGACTAGGGGGGAACGCCTTCTGTACGACACGCCGCTCCGTTACGTCGCCAACCCGATCGGACTGACGGTGCTTTTCATCGTCCTCGGCGTCCTCGCGTCGATTTATCTGCTTTGATTTCGGGGGTCCGCCTCAGACCGGATACTCGGCGTCGGGGTCGACGATCCGGTCGGCCTCCGGCGGCATCTCCCAGTCGGTCGCGAGTTCGAGAAACTGCACCAGCATCCGGCCGGTCGCCCCCCAGATGGTGTAGCCGTCGACCCGGAAGTAGTGGATCCGGATGTCGCCGTAATAGGGGTGTTCTCGACGCTCGGACTCGTAGTTGTCGGGGTTCGTGAGCCCCGAGATCGGCAGCACGGCGATTTCGGCGACCTCCCGCTCGTCGGGGACGTACTCGCGATCCGGGACCCGTGCGACGAACGGCCGGACGGAGTAGTTCGACACCGTCGGTATGTCGTCGAGTTGGCCGACGACCTCCGCCTCCTCGGGGTCGAGTCCGACCTCCTCGAAGGCTTCCCGTTTGGCGGTCCGTTCCAAGCTTTCGTCCGTGGGCTCGCGGCCACCGCCGGGAAAGCTCATCTGGCCGGGGTGTTCGCCGAGGTGGTCCGCACGCTTCGTAAACAGCAGATACGGGCCATCGTCGCGGGCGATAACGGGAACGAGAACCGCCGCCTCACGGTCGCCCTCGATCGTCGAGGTCGGCTCGTGTCCCAGCACCCGCTCCCAGTCCATACCCGACGTAGGGACTCGATCTTAATAGTTCGTCCCATCGCCGACCGCGTCGAGTCGCTCCCTGAGCGCCGAGAGATCGGCCCCGCCCCACGCCTCGAGGTCGTAGCTGATATCGACGAGCGCCGCCGCGCGCGCGTCGTCCTCGCGGCTGGCCGCTGCCACCGCTTCCTCGCGGAACCGCGAGAGGGCGGCCTCGACGGCGGCCTCCCGATCGAGCGTGCGTCCCTCCGTTCCGAGAATATGGGGGAGGTCCTCCGCGCCGTCGGGCAACTCCGGGAAGGCGGCGGGCCCCACGGCGAGGAGCCGCTCGCCGTCGCGGTCGACCGCCACGAGCGCGAACGTCGCGAGCGCCTCGTCAACGGCGTCTTCGGGCGGTTCCTCGCCGCGTCGGTACGCCAGTTCCGACAGCGCTCGGTGGGCCTCCGTTCGGGTCAGTGCCCCGAAGAGATCGACGACCCCGGCCACCTCGTCCGGCGTGAACATGCGTTCGTCGTTCCTCGGTCGACGGCCCTGAACGTTCCGGCCGCCGATGGGGTCGGGTCCCCACTCCCCGCCGACCGGTCGATTTTAACCCCTCGCCGCCTCCAGTCGGTGTATGATCCTCTCGGACACCGACATCCGGCGGCGGTTGACGGACGGCGAACTCGTCGTCGAGCCGCTCGCCGACCCGGAACTGCAGATCCAGCCGGCGAGCATCGACCTCCGCCTCGGCCGCGAGTTTTTGGAGTTTCAACGCACGAACATCCCGTGTATTCACCCGAACAGCGAACAGGAAGTCGACGAGTACGTCGAAGAGACGTACGTCGAGGAGGGCGAGGAGTTCATTCTCCACCCCGGTGACTTCGTCCTCGGGACGACGAAAGAGCGCGTCGAGATCCCCGACGACCTGCTCGGGACCGTTCAGGGACGCTCCTCGCTGGGCCGACTGGCGATCGTCATCCACGCGACCGCCGGGATCGTCGACCCCGGGTACCGCGGGCAGATAACCCTCGAGCTATCGAACCTCGGGACCGCACCCGTCGCATTACAGCCCGACATGCGGATCTCACAGGTCATCTTCACGGAGCTGAAGACGGCGGCCTCGGAACCGTACGGCACGGAGCGTGGTTCGAAGTACCAGGATCAGGCCGGACCGCAGGCCTCCCGCATCCAGTCGGACGAGGAGTTCGGGGGGGCGCAACTGGGCGAATGAGGTTCCTCGAAGAGATCGTCGTCGAGGAGTTCCTCCCGACGTTCCGGACGCTTTTGGCCGGCGAACTCCGCGAGCGTGGCCGGACACAGAGCGAGGTCGCCGACTTGCTCGGAATCAGCCAGAGCGCGGTCTCGAAGTACGCTCACGGCGACGTCGAGACCAACGACGCGATCGCGGGCGAGGCGGCCGTCGTCGACCTCGTCGAACGGCTCGCAGACGGACTCTCGAGCGGCGATATGAGTCGCGCGCAGGCGCTCGCCGAAACGGAGGTGCTGATCAGGCAACTCGAACGCGGCGGGCTCTTGGCCCGTATTCACGAGGCACAGTACCCGCCGATCGCGGCGTACGACGGCCCGCTCGACATCCACGACCCGGACGGGGAGTTCCGGACCTCCGAACGGGTCCGTTCGTCGGTCGGCCGCGGCGTCCGGACGCTTGAGAACACGAGCGGGTTCGCGGCGCACATCCCCGCCGTCGGCTCGAACCTCGTCGAGGCGATGCCGGGGGCGACGACGATCGACGGCGTGGCCGGCGTCCCGGGCCGGATCCTCGACATCAAGGGCCGAGCGACCGTACCGGGCGACCCCGAGTTCGGCGTCTCCGAACACGTCGCCTCGCTGTTGCTCGCCGCCCGGGACGCCGGATCCGAGGCCCGAGCCGCCCTCAATGTCCGGTATGATCCCGAAACGATCGAGGCGCTCGAAACGGCCGGCTACACGACCGCGGCGTTCGACGCCGAACGCGACCTCGAGGCCGCGGTCACCGAGGCGGTCGCGGCGTCGCCGTCGGTCGACGTGCTGTATCAGACTGGCGGCTTCGGGATCGAACCGGTCTGTTATCTGCTCGGCGAGGACGCCAGCGCCGTCGCCGAGGCCGTCCGACACGTCGTCCGATGACGGGCTCGACCGTTGCGGACTTCTACGGCCGGTGGGCGGAGCTGTACGACCGGATCGCGACCCTTCCGGGGATCGCCCGATGGCGACGCGCTGCCGCCGAGCGGACCGCCTCGCCCGGCGACACCGTCGTCGATGTCGGTTGTGGGACCGGGGCGAACCTCCCTTTCCTTCGTGACCGTGTCGGTCCGACCGGGCGCGTCGTCGGGGTCGACATCACGGGTCCGCTGCTCGATCGGGCACGCGACCGCGCGGCCGATAGCCCGAACGTCTCCGTCGTTCGGGGCGACGGGGCGCGGCTCCCGATCGCGGACGCGGACGCAGTCCTCGGGACCTTCGTCTGTGGGTTGTTCGCCGATCCCGCCTCGGTCGTCGACCGGTGGTGTGATTCGGTCGGGGCGGGCGGGCGCGTCGGCCTCCTCGATGCGACGGCGAGCGACGACGTTCGAGGCCGCCCGCTCAATCCTCTTTTCAGGGCGTTCGTCGCGGCTGGCTCGCCGACGGCCGACGTCGGTGACACCCTTCGCGCCCCGTTCGGCCGGTCCGACGCCGAACTGTCGCGTCGTGTCGCGGCATCCAGGCGGGCGCTCGCCGGTCGGACCGTCGACCGCAGCCACGAGACGTTCGCGCTGGGCTTTGTCGGATTGACGAGCGGGACGGTCGAAACCGTGCCGGAAACGTAGCGACCGCCCACCCCGTCGATCAGTCGTCCGCCGGTTCGGGCGAGGCCGACATCTCGACGGCCGGGCCGTCGACGCCGAGCTCGTCGATCGCGGCCTGGGCGGCGCGTTTGCCCGACACGAGCATGGCTCCGAACGTCGGCCCCATCCGCGGGAGGCCATGCGTCGTCGCCGTCGCCATGCCCGTCGCGATCAGCCCGTCGTGGACGAGGCCGGTGTGTTCGACGACCGCGTCCTCGCTTTCTGCGACCCACATCGAGTCGTGGCCGGGTGAGTCGTGGCCGGGTGCGCCGTAGGCGTCGGCGTCGGTGTCGTCCATCCCGGTGTTGTGCTCGTCGGCGTGCTCGATGCCGGGCGCCTCGAGGACGCCGCGTTCCTGGAGTTTCGAGACGGCGACGGCGTCGTGGCCCGTCGCATCGATGACGAGATCGGCCTCGACGGCGATCGGGTCGACGCAGGTGATCTCCCGCGGCAGGGCGTGGACCGGCGTCCAGTTCATCACGATCCCGCCGACGCGGTGGTTCTCGCGGATCACGATGTCCGTGAACTCGGTCATGTTCTGTATCTTCGCGCCGGCGTCGCAGGTGGCCTTGATCAGCCCCGAACAGGCCTCCGGGCCGTTGGCGACGTAGAGACCCTCCGCCTCGTCGGTGTCCGTGTAGTCGACCTCGAGTTCCTCGAGCACCGTTTGTGCCGGATCACGGACCGTCACCTTGTTCATCAGAAAGCCGCCGAGCCAAAAGCCCCCGCCGAGGTAGTTGTTCTTTTCGACGACCATCGTCTTCACGCCGCGCTCTGCGAGTTCCTTCGCCGCCATCAACCCGGAGGGGCCGCCGCCGACGACGATGACGTCTGATTCGGTGAACTCCATGAACTCCTCGCTCCACTGTCCGCCGATCGCGCGCGTCACTTCCGCTTCGCCGACGTCGCTGAATCCGTTAAACTGGGTCATACAAATAGGTGGTAGTACACGCGACGACTAATCCTTTGGGGTCACCTCCGGCCGTGGTCTCGGCACTGGTCGTGGCGGCTTTCGATCGGGACAGTTCGGTTTTCGTTTCCCGTCCGGCTACGGAACGCCGATCGCGAGCGCCTGACAGAACAGCGCAAACAGCACGCCGACGCCGAGCATCGTCGTGTTGGCGCGCGGGTTCGCCGCCGGCGTCACGTCGAAGCTGTGGTGCCACATCGAGAGGGGGTAGAACGGTCGGATCCCCATCGGGGTGATGCTGTCGGCGAGCAGATGCGAACTCAAAGACAGCGCCGAGGCGACGCCGACGGTTGCCGCGACGGCGAGCGGTCGTCCGACCGACGCGCCGGCCGCTCCGGCGACCGCCGCGAGGGCGAGCGCCCCTCCGAGGACGAACCAGACGGTGTGGGTCGGTCCCCGGTGATCGATCGGCAGGAGTTCGTCCGCGTCCGGGATCGTCGCACACGCTACCGCGACGACGGCCCCGAGGGCGGCGAGGCCCGGTTCGCCGGCGCGGCTCAAAGCCGCGCCGACGGGGCCGTAAACGAAGAGCGCAGCCCCGACGTGTCCCCAGCGGTACATACACCACGTTTCGCGCCGGACCGTATCAACGCTGCGGGGTACGTCGGACCCTGACTCGTTAGGTGATGAAAATAATACTCCGAAGTTTATACTCTAGTACGACGCCGATGCGGTTCGGGTGTCGCGCGATCGAACACGACGACGGACGCCTCCGCTCACACTCCACACGAAATGGGACTGAAACGGGACCTCGGGTTGTGGTCGACTACCGCCATCGCGATCGGCGCGATGGTCGGCAGTGGTATCTTCATCCTTCCGGGCATCGCGTTCGTGTTGGCGGGTTCCGCCGCCGTCATCGCGTTCGTTCTCGCCGCGATCCTCGTCATCCCCGCGGCGCTGTCGATCGCGGAGATGTCGACCGCGATGCCCGAAGACGGCGGTCCGTATCTCTACGTTGAACGGAGCATGGGGCCGGTTTTGGGAACGGTCGCCGGCGTCGGGACGTGGCTGATGCTCTCGTTGAAAAGCGCCCTCGCCCTCGTCGGCGGGGTGCCGTACCTCGTGGTCGTCGCGCCGACGCTCGCGGAGTTCGTGACGATTCTCGCGGTCGTACTGGCGCTTCTGTTCACGAGTATCAACCTCGTGAGCGCGGAGGGGTCCGGAAAGCTCCAGTTCGGTATCGTCGCGGTCCTCGTCCTCGTCCTCGCCTGGCTGGTCGTCTCCGGCCTGCCGGCGATCGACCCGCAGCGATCCGCCGGGGTGTTCGATCCCTCGACGGACGGGCTGTTGGCGGCGACGGCGATCGTGTTCATCTCCTACGCCGGACTGACGAAAGTAGGCGCAGTCGCCGAGGAGGTCAAAGATCCCGGGCGGAACCTCCCGTTGGCGATCATCGGTGCGCTCGTGTTCGTCACGGCTCTCTACGCGCTCATCGTCTACGTGACGATCGGCGTCCTCGACATCCCGGCTGCGATCGAAGCGGGGCGGCTCCAGGCGGACGGCGAGGGGGCGATCATCGCACTCGTCGCCGAACAGACGATCGGCCGGATCGGCGTGGTCGCCGTCGTGATCGCGGCGATCATGGCGCTCGCCTCGACCGCGAACGCGGGGCTGCTCGCGGCCTCGCGGTTCCCGCTGGCTATGGCGCGTGACGGGATCTTTCCCAGCCAGCTCGAATCGGTCAGCGAGCGGTTCTCGACCCCGGTCAACGCGGTGGCGTTGAGCGGAACCGTCCTGATCGTGATGGTGACCGTGTTCCCGATCCAACAGGTCGCCGCCTTCGGCAGCGCGTTCCAGATCCTCGTGTTCATCCTGCTCAACGTCGCGCTGATCGGGTTCCGTGAAGGGGCGATCGAGGAGTACGATCCGGCCTTCATCGCACCCCTGTATCCGTGGATGCAGCTGTTCGGCATCGTCGGCGGCGCGCTCGTGTTGACGCAGATGGGGGTCGTCCCGTTCGCGGGGGCGTTAGGCATCGCCGGGCTGTCGCTCGTCTGGTATTACGTGTACGCCCGCCCCCGCGTCGAACGCGAGGGCGCCGCACAGACCCGGATCAGACGGGAGGTCAGCGGGCGCGAAATCGACCGGACGCGCGAGCTGTTCGCGGCCGGCGAAACGAACGGCCCGTACAACGCGTTGGTCGCTATCACCGACGACACGACCGAGGGTGCCTACCGCGATATGGTCCGCATCGCGTCCGACCTCGGACGGATCCGGTCGACATCCATCTCGGTCGTCGAGTTCGTCGACGTGCCGAACCACCTCTCACCGGGTGGGCAGACCGGCTCGTTCGACGCCGATCCCCCCCAATGGCTCCCGGACGACCCCCGCGAGATCCCGGAGTGGTACCCACAGCGGCACAGAGCCGCTGGTGCCGGCGACGCCGACGCCGGGTCGTCGGACCCGACACCCCGTACCGACGGCTCGTCGCTGAACGCTGGCTCCTCGACCGAAGCGCTCCTCGATTACAGGGAGGTCGACAGCACGGACCACCGACAGGCGATCGTCGACTTCGCGACGTACGAGGGCATGGATCTGATCCTCGCGGAGCGGCGGCCGGCCGAACGGTTCGGGCACCTCCTCGGGGAGCGCGAAACCGAATGGATACTCCAGCACGCCCCCTGCGCCGTGGCGCTCGTCGAGGACCGGGGACTCGAGCAGGTCAGAGAAATCGTCGTCGCGAGCCGCGGCCGAGGCCCGTACGACCCGTTGAAACTGCTGATCGCGGACGCCATCGCGGAGGAGACCGGCGCCGAAATAAATCTCATTCAGGCGATCCCCGAGGACGCCCCCGAGAGCAGACACGAAGACGTGAAGCGATACCACAACGAACTGTTCTCGGTTCTGAACGTCCCGGCCCGTTCGACGGTTCTCGAGACGGACGACCCGGTCGACGCCGTGGCACGCTTCGTCGGCGACGCCGACCTCCTCGTCACCGGAATCAGCAGCCAGGGCGTTCTCGGCCGGCTCCGCGGCAGCAGAGTCGACCAACTCGTCGAGGCGGTCGACTGTACCGCGGTCATGGTACAGCCACACGGCGCCCGGAAACACACCCTCTTCGAGCGCCTGTTCCTCGATCGGTTGTTCTGAGGGGACGCCGTTCCGGTATCGGTTTTTATATTACCGCGTCCCGTAGCGGGAACCGAATGTCAAGTGATGCATAGACGCGGGCTGCTTTCGGCGCTCGCTTTCGCGTCCGCTCTCGCCGGCTGCAACGACACCGAACCGGCGAACGGGACGCCGGAGGAGCCCGAGGAAACCCCGGACGAACGGGCGACGATCGTCGATCACGAACTCGTCCGCGAGGACGCCGGAACCGACGAGGAGACCATCCGGATCGAAGGGGCCGTTCGGATCGACGCCGAAGGGCTCCAACACGTCGAGTTGCGGGGCCGGTTCTTCGATGCGGACGAGGGCCAACTCGACACGACGTTCGAGCGCCTCCGGGACCTGAACGTCGGAACACAGCCGTTCGAGATCCAGTACCCCGAAACGGGTCCGGCCGCGGCGGCCGTGGAGGGGTACGACGTCGCCATCACGACGGTCGTCTAACGTGTTCGACCCGAGTCTCACAGCTTCGGATCGCTCCCGCTCGGAGGATAAGGCGTGACACCGCCCGAGCGTCCGCCATCCGATCAGGACATCGATCCCGACTCGGGCGACGAGGTCGCCCCCGACCCGGACCCGGACGCCGACAGAACGGCGGTGCTGGCGAAACAGGGAAGCATCACCTTCGCGGGCGACGTTATCAAAAAGACGTTCGGCTTCCTCATCGTCGCGGTCATGACGCGGCTCGTCAGCCCGGGCGTCTACGGTCTGTTCATCATCGCCGTCTCGCTCGTGTTGTTGATCCAGACGCTGGCCGGCCTCGGCCTCCCGAAGGCCGTCGACTACTTCGTCCCACAGCATCTCAGAGACGGGGACGAGGCCAGTGCCAGAGGCGTCGTCTACACGGCCGGAGCCATCGTGTTGGTCGCCTCGACGCTCGTCGCGGCGGCGCTCGTCGGTGCGCGGTTTCTGATCGCCGACCTGTTCGGCGAACCCGCGTTGGCCTTCGCGCTGTTGTTGCTCGCGGTGACGCTGCCGCTGTTGGCGGTGTACAACGTCTTCCTCGCGAGTTTCAACGCGATCAAACGGCTCAAATACCGGGTGTACATGCGGGATTTCGTCCGGCCGACCGTCCGGTTGCTGACGACTGCCGGGCTGCTTTTGGCCGGGTTCGGCCTCGTCGGCATCGTCGCGGGGTACGTCGTCGGCCTCTTTTTTGCGGTCTGTGTCGGCGCAGCCTTGCTTGTGCGGAACGCCCCGGAACTGCTCCGCGGGCCGGTGACGGCCGCCGCGCCGCGGCCGATGCTCTCGTACGCCGCGCCGCTCGCCGTCGCCGGGCTGATATACGTCATTCTGGGTCAGATCGACTACTTCATCATCGGGCTCTTGGGGACCGCGGAGGGCGTCGGGATCTACCGTGTCGGCTACATGCTGGCCGCGAACCTGCTCATCGTCTTCACCGCCGTCTCGCCCGTTTTTAAACCACTCATCGCGGAGGTCAGAAACGACGACGGGAGCGTCCTCCGGCAGTACCGGACGGCGACCCGGTGGGTCGCGGGGCTGACGCTCCCGTTGGCGCTCACCCTCTCGCTCGGCGCGAGCGCGTACCTCTCGGTCATCTTCACGGCCCAGTACACCGCCGCGAGCCTCGCGGTCGTGATCCTCGCCGTCGGCTACCTCGTCAACGTTACCTGCGGCGGCCCCGACGGAGCGCTGTTGCAGGGGCTCGGCTACTCGCGGCTCGTCTTTTTGAACACCTCGTTACTCCTGGGCATCAACGCCGTCGGCAGCGCGCTGTTGGTCCCGCGGCTCGGGATCACCGGCGCGGCGATCGGGACCGCGACCGCTCTCGTCGTCGCCGGCGTCGCAGCCATCTCGGAGGTGTACATCATCCGAGGAATCCACCCGCTCACCGCCAGCCTCGGGAAGCTGTTCGTCTCGGCGATCCCCGCGGGCCTCGCCGGACTCGTCGTCGTCGCCTTGGCGCCGCCGATCGTCGTCGCGGTCGCCCTCCCGGTCGTCGTCATCGCCGTCTACGGGGCAGGCGTCGTCGCGAGCGGCGCGCTCACCGACGCCGACGTCGCCTTCGCCGCGCAGTTCGGACCGACGGCCGAGGAACTCGTCGCGTCGGCGGCGAACCGGTAGGCCGAAAGGATTAGAACGGAACGTACAAAAAAAGGGGTATGAGCGACACCGACGAGGACGAGGAGGGGCCACCGATCCCGCTCGGCGAGGGCGAACCGGTCGAGGGCGCGCCGCTCGCGCGCGTCGCCTCGCGGCTCCACTACGCCATCGGAAAAAGCGACGTCGTCCGCCGCGAGGGCGACACCGTCATCCGTACGCCGGACGGCCCCCGTGAGCTGTCGTCGGTGCTTTCGGAGACCGACGAGGTGTACTTCGACACGGAGCGGGCGTTCGTCTCGGCCGTCAGGGACGTGATCGGAACGGGCCCCGTTCCGACGGCCGAGGAGTAGGGCGACACGCCGGTCACGGCCGCCGTGCCAGCACCATTACCGGTTTGTACCTCGCGGTTGTAACGCGGGTATGACCGAACTGCGCCTCCCCGCGCCCGACGAGAAGCCAGTCGTGTTGACTGTCGCCGGCAGCGACTCCGGCGGCGGGGCCGGAATCCAGGCCGACCTGAAGACGATCGAGGCGACCGACGGGTTCGGGACGTCCGCGGTGACGGCCGTGACCGCACAGAACACCCGCAGCGTCGACTCGACACACGTCCTCCCGACCGCGGAGATCGCCGCCCAGATCGACGCTGTCCGCTCGGATTTCGACGTTCAGGCAGTCAAAACCGGGATGTTGGCGACCGCCGAGGTCGTCGAACGCGTCGCGGCCGACGCCGCCGCGTTCGAGTGTCCGGTCGTCGTCGACCCCGTGATGGTCGCCGCCACCGGCGACCGACTGTTGACCGAAGCCGCCGAGTCGGCGTACGAGGCCCTCGTCGCCGAAGCGACGCTCGTCACCCCGAACGCCGACGAGGCCGCCGTTCTGACCGACATCGATCCGGTCGACGAAGCGAGCGCCCGGGCGGCCGGCCGCGAGATCCTCGCGATGGGTGCCGACGCCGCGCTCGTCAAGGGTGGGCACATCCCCGGCGACGGGGTCATCGACGTTCTCGTTACCGGCTCCGGTTCGGAGACGATGCGGCACCCGCGGATCGACACCGACGCGACGCACGGCTCCGGCTGTACGCTCTCGGCGGCGATCGCCACACGTCTGGGCCACGGGGACGCGCTTCCGACGGCCGTCGAACGAAGCACCGCGTTCATGGAGCGCGCCCTGCGGTATCACCACGCCGTGGGGTCGGGCCCCGGAGCGGTGCATCACCTCGTCGGACTCCGGAACGAGGCGGCGCGCAATGGGGCGATCGAGGCGGTGTACGAACTCGCCGACGCGCTCGATCGAACGGATCCCGACGCCGACGTGGGCGGTATCGTCGCTGCGACCCCCTACGCCGAGACCACCGACGACGTGGCGACGCTCGAAACCGATCCGGCGGCGGCGGAGGGCGGTCGGTCCCCGGAATCGCCGGACGCCGATCCGGGGTTCGGTCGCGCCCGCTTCGGCGCTTCCGGGCGGCTCACCCGGACGCTCCTGGAGGCACGGGAGGCCGATCCGAGTCTGCGTGTCGGCGTCGAACGTCGTCTCGAACCGCCGTTCGTCCCGAAACTCGAAGATACGGGTTGGACTGTCGTCGACGCCGAGGCGGACGGTTTCGAGGGTGTCTCCGGATCCATCGTCGTCTCAGCGGAAACTAACCGAACCGCCCTTCTCGTCGCGTCCGACGCCAATACGCTCCTGAACCCCCTCTGATCCGCCGCCGAAGTGGGCTCTCACTGTTTGAAAATCCGTTCGGAAATGCGCTGTGCGTTTCTTTTCGTGGTATGAATTATTTTCTGTCATGAGTTGAGTTGTCATACGAGTGACGATGGCACTGTCCAGAAGAGCGGATTCCGTCGACCGGGTGTCTCGGACTACGGTTATCGGACCCGGATCGATGGCGATTCTTGACCGGGATTTCGAGAGCCTCCCGGTATTGTTCACGCTGATCTCGGAATCCGATTCTCGAATCAATCGCTGCCGTCTCTCAGACACCCGAGATCGGCTAATTAAGCTCAACTAGACAGTGAGTTAATAATGAATTTTTAGAAGCCCTTATCAATCGACGCCGCCACTGTGCTATCATGGTAGACCGATCAGATATCGACCGTCGCCACGTGCTCAAAGGACTCGGAGCTGTCGGGCTTACGAGCCTCGCAGGCTGTGCCGGCAACGGCAACGGCAACGGTAACGGCAACGGCAACGGTAACGGAGACGATGAACCCGCCGCTATTATCAACTGGCACGCCGGCGGCACGGGCGGGACGTACTTCCCGCTTTCCGGCGAGTTCGAGACGATCATCGAGGACGTCACCGACTTCGACCTCCAGGTGTCCTCGACGGGCGCGAGCGTCGAAAACGTCGGATCGCTCGGCAGCGGCGACGCCGATTTCGCGTTGATTCAAAACGACATCGCTTTTTTCGCGAAGAACGGGACCGGGCTTGAGGCGTTCGAAGGGTCGCCGATCGAGAACCTCGAAGGGGTCGCGACGCTGTATCCCGAGACGATTCACATCATCACCCGGCCGGAGGCGAACATCGACTCGATATCGGACCTCGATGGCCAGCGAGTCAACACCGGCGACCTCGGCAGCGGGACACAGGTCAACGCCCGACAGATCCTCGAGTCCGTTGGCGGGCTCACCCCCGATGACTTCGACGAGCAGAACACGGACTTCACGCAGGCGGCCGACCAGATCCGTGACGGCGACATCGAGGCGGCGTTCGTCGTCGGCGGTTGGCCCGTCGGTGCCGTCGAGGAACTCGCCACGACAACCGACATCGACCTTCTGAGCCTCCCTGACGCCGATCGGTCGGCCGCCCGCGAGGACGCGTCGTGGTTCGCCGACGACACCATCCCCGCCGGCACGTACGACGGCGTCGACGAGGACGTCGACACCGTCTCCGTGCAGGCGATGA
>CAZOFL010000023.1:0-28839 GCA_964579035.1 uncultured Natronomonas sp.
CCCTCCACGAGCGAGGTCGCAAGACCGAGCGAAGTAGGGAGGGGTCGGTTACGGTGTAGCGTTTTGGACGCGAGCGAGCGAAGCGAGTCAGACCGTTTCGACCGAGCCGTTGCCGCTGGCATCGTATTGAATCCGCCCGTTTGCACACCCCCAGCCCGTCTCACTCCCCCTCGCCGAGCCAGTCGTCGCCCCGGGAGCGCTCTATCAGGTAGAGAAACAGATAGCCGATGCCCCCCAATACGAACAGCGTCGCCGGAATCAAGAACGGCCCGAACGTGGCGAACAGCCGTTCGAAGACGGCGACCAGCGGGGCGAGTGCGCCGAACATAGCCCTCAGTACGTGGCCGGGGAATTAATACTCCCGACTCCTCGATCAGCTCTCGGGGCTGTAGTTCGGTGCCTCGTCGGTGATGACGACGTCGTGTGCGTGGCTCTCGGTCTGGCCGGCCGACGAGACCCGAACGAACTCGCTTCGCTCCCTGAACTCGGGGATCGTCGACGCGCCGACGTAGCCCATGCCGGACTGCATCCCGCCGACGAGTTGGTGCAGTTCCGTCGAGAGGGGCCCTTTGTACGGTTTCGCCGCCTCAACGCCCTCGGGGACGAACTCCTCGTCCTCGTCTTCCTCTTTGAGATACCGGTCGCCGCCGCCGTCGTTCATCGCGCCGACGGAGCCCATCCCACGGTACTGCTTGTATCGCTTGCCGTTCATCGTGATGACGCGGCCGGGGGCCTCGTCCGTGCCGGCGAAGTACGACCCGAGCATGACGGCGTCGGCCCCCGCGGCGATCGCCTTGATCGCGTCGCCGGAGTAGCGGATCCCGCCGTCGGCGATGACCGGAACGTCGTGTCGGGAGGCGACATCTGCGACCTCGGCGACCGCGGTGATCTGGGGCATCCCCGATCCGGAGACGATCCGGGTCGTACAGATCGATCCCGGGCCGATTCCGACTTTGATGCCGTCCGCGAAGTCGACGACCGCCTCGGCGGCCTCCCGCGTCCCGACGTTGCCGACGACGACGTCGGCGTCGATCTCGGCGTCGATCTCGCGTGCGGAGTCGATGACGTCGAGATTGTGGGCGTGCGCACAGTCGATGAAGACGATATCGACGCCGGCCTCGTCGGCCGCCCGGGCTCGCTCGGTCTCGAAGGGTCCCACAGCGACCCCCGCGATCAACGCGCCGTCCTCGTCGCGGGCGGCGTTGTCGTGTTCGCGGCGTGCGAGTACGCCGGCCATCGTGATGAGGCCGGTCAAGCGGTCGCCGTCCTCGACGATCGGGACGCGCTCGATCTTGTGTTCGTACATCAACTCGAGCGCCTCCCGGGGTGTTACGTCCTCGCCGGCGGTGACGACTTCGTCCGTCATCGCCTCCCGGACGGCATCGAACTCGCCGACCTCCAGATACGGCCGGATGTCCGTACCGGAGATGATCCCCAGAACGACGCCGTCGTCGTCGACGACCGGCGCGCCGGAGACGCCCTCGCGTTCCATCATCGCGTCGACTTCCCGGACGGTCTGCTCGGGGCCTGCAGTGACGACGTCGCGGATAATGAGTTCGTCGGCGCGTTTGATCTCCTCGACCTGTGTGGCCGTCTCCTCGACGGTCATATTTCTGTGGAGGACTCCGAGACCGCCCTGTCGGGCCATCTCGATCGCCAGTTCGGCCTCGGTGACGGTGTCCATCGCCGCCGAGAGGACCGGCAGATTCAGTGTGACGTTCGTCGAGACACGGGTCGCCATGTCGGCGTCGTCGGGTTCGACCCGGCTCTCCTTCGGTCGGAGCAACACGTCGTCGAACGTCAGCGCCTCGGGTACGCGGAGTTTATCCGAAAAGGGTTCCTCGCTCGCCATGTAAACGGTCGGAATCCCCTGCCCAAAAGGGTTGCGAGAGCGGGGCTCCGTGGGCGGGCTCGCTACGCCCAGTTCGCGGCCGAGCACCGAAAGGCAGATCCATACATCGGTGTCGAAGAACGTACATCCGTCTCCACTTCGAGCGTTTTTGATCGCTTTTGTCACGCTTCGGGGCGAAAGGCCACCCGTTCGTCAGTCCCATGCAACCGGGGCTCACACAACATTTATGACATTCACGACACCAATATCGCATATGGACTCCGCAAGTCCCATCGCACAGCGCACCGCCGGCGAGTACGCCCTCGACACCGGCATCACATTCACATTTGCGATGTGGCTCAAAAACGCGGAGAATACCCTCAAGCGGTTCACGTTCGGGTTCGGACGCGACCGTCCCGGAGGGTATCGCCATCGCTATCGCCGATCCTACGGTGAGGGACTCCCCGCCTGACGGATGAGTACCTCCAGACATCCGATCGCACTCCGCCTAGAGCAACGCGTCGGTGAGGGGACCCGGCTACTCGCCACGGTCATGGCGCTGCCGCTTCTCGACGGCATCTTCGCCGCGTTGGTGCTGGCCGGCGCGGTATCGTCGTTCCTCGGCATGGTCGAGGTCGGGTTGCTTATTTTCGGTGGGAGCGCGACCCTCGCGGTCGTTCTCGCCGAGATGGAAGGGAGCCGCCGCGACCGCGCCCGAAACATCTTACTCGTCGGTGCCTTCGTCATCCCCTTTGCCGCCCTCCAGGCCGCGATCGCGCCGACCATCGAGTCGCTGCTGTCGATGGAGATCTTCAAGCGCTTCGCCGCGCTCGTCATCCTCGCCGTCGCGGCGAAGACCGCAAGCGCCACCGTCGGCGAGTACCTCCCGAACCCGAGCGTCATCATCGGGCTGGGGTTGGTCGCGAGTTTCCGGCCGAACGGCTTCGAACTCACGACGGTGTCGGAGCCGATGTACGTCCTCTATGGGACCGGCGCCGCGGCGATCGGCGTCGGCTTCGCCCTCGCTGTCGCCCTGCTGGGTCCGTGGCTGCGCGGGAACGTCGACATCGATCGGTTCCGTTTCGGGAGCGCGGTCGCCTTGGGTGTACTCCCCTTGACGATCCTCGAGGTCGGCCCCATCACGGGCGACGAGCCGCTGGCGCTCGTCGTGCTCGCGCTCACCGGGCTGTTGGCGTTCAACCCCGATGGCGCACTCGAGATTCCGGACCCCGCGGGGGACGGCTCGGCAGCAACCGATGGCGGCCCGGATGCCTCCGGCGACATCTTCGATGAATCGGACGACGACGCGCCCGAGGACGCCCCGGACGACGAGGGGGCACCCGGCGTCTCCGATGGCGACCGGGCTCCGTGGCTTTGAGACGGACCGGAACTGCTTCCGGTGTCGTTTCACGGCAGTTCCCGATTCGAATCGCGGCGCTCTCGATGGCCGGTGTGATCCCGGATTCCCCCGTACCGTCCGGCCGTTGACCGCAACGGTCAGGCTTACGACCGTCGGGGTCAGTTACCCGTGTATGGCCGACAATCGCGTCGTCGAGGGACGCATGGTAACGCCGGGAAAACTCGCCGAACTCATCGAGGGCGAGGGCGTCATGGACGCCGAAGGGATCGAGGACGCCGACCGCGACTGCCCCGAGTGTGGTGGCAACGTGATCTCCGTCGGCTACATGCCGAGCGTCACGGAGTTCGTCACTGGGTACAAATGTCAGGACTGCGGGTGGAGCGAGACCGACAGATAATCCGGCAGTTCCCGGCGAGCGTGCGGACGCGTCGGGCGTCTACCCGCCGCGGCTCAACCCCCCGGACGCACGCACTCGTTCCCGTCAGTCACAGACCAAAACCGGTCGATCGGTGTTGAGGAGTATCTCCTGGCTGACGCTTCCGAACACGACCTTCTTCGTCGGCGAGCGCTTCCGACCGGCGACGGCGATCAGATCGGCGTCGTACTCCCTCGCGAACTGCAACACGGTGTCGGCGGCGTCGTTGTTCCCCGACTCCTCCAGCAACACTTCGATGCCGGCCTCTTCCAGTATGGATTCGGCCCGCTGAACGGACGCCACCTGCGCGACCGACGCTCCGGATCTGTTCTCTTTGAAACTGTGTGTGAGTACCACGCGGAGTTGCCCGGGGTCCATCGGCATGCCGGTGATCGTCTCCGCCTGTGCTGTCGCCCGCTCGTTACTGGTATCGATTCCCGCGACGATCGTATACATGCGTGAACGATACGTCGGTAATTTGTATATACGTTCGCAAAAACGTCAGCGGGGATCCTACCGGTCAGCGTCCTGCCCCGGTCGCAACTGCCCCCACATCAGTTTCTCGACCAACTCGACGGTAATCGGCTCCGTGACTCGGATCCGACACGACAATCGGGGATATCCCCACCGTTTGGCCGCGGCGTCGTGGATTCCGGCGGCGGGTGGCCCCTCTCGGATCCGGACGCCGCAGGTACCACAGATCCCTCGGCCACCGCAGTTTGCCACCCGCGAGACGGAGCCATACACCTCGAACCCATGCTCCAACAGAGCATCGCGGAGCACGGTCCCCGATCGAACCTCGATCGATGTCTCGCTGTCCCCGTCGATCACGGTGACTGGAACCGACTCCTTCATAGGGATGCTTGGGTTCGGATCCGTATATCGGTACCGAGAATCGAAACCCATTTACGGAAACCGGAGGTAGAATTCGCCGAGGGGACGTGGCCAAGCCAGGCATGGCGACTGACTCCAGAGGCCACGCGCCCGGTGACGACACTCCAGACTGATATACCGAGCGGACGACTGATCATCGTTTCCGCGTTGACGACCCTCTGGAGAACTGAGGCGCGACACCGGAGATATCAGTAAATCGGGGGTTCAAATCCCTCCGTCCCCACTACCTCGCTTCGTGTGAGTACACCGCACCGCAAAGCGGCTGTACCCATCAAATAACACTGCCGCTACGACTGTCTGTGGAACGCCGCGGACGGACCGTCACTGGCCGCGCAACTCCGCCATGTGGTCGACCCGTCTCTGTACGAGGTCAGCCGTCCCGATGTCGTGTCTGACGCGTAGCCCATCGGTCCCCGTCCGCTCGAAGGTGTCCTCGACGATCCGTTCGGCCGCGGCGATCGAGTCGCCGAGGCCGACCACGGCGAACGATCGTGACGTCGTCGTGTAGGTGCCGTCCTCGCGGGCATCGACGCTTGCGTAGAAAAGCTCCGCCTCGCCGGCGCTCTGCTCGTCGATCGCCACCTTCGCGCCGGCGGCAGGATCGGTCGGATACCCGTCCGGGACGGCGTATTTACACACCGTCGCGAGGTCGGAAAACTCGAGTTCCGGCAGGGGGTCGCCATCGCGGGCCGCGACGAGCAGCTCGACGAAATCGGTCTCCAGGACGGGTAACGTGTTCATCGCCTCGGGGTCGCCGAAGCGGGCGTTGAATTCGACGACGTTCGGGCCCTCGGTCGTCAGCATGAACTGGCCATAGAGGATACCCTTGTAGTCGGGCATCGCTTCCACGACGGCGTCGATGATGTCGACCGCGGCCTCGTACTCCGAGGCGTTCATAAACGGGAGTTCGGGCGTCGCGTCGCTGTAGGATCCCATCCCGCCCGTATTCGGCCCCTCGTCGCCCTCGTAAGCGCGTTTGTGGTCCTGGACGGCCGGCGAGACGCGGTACTCACCGTTCGCGACGAACGCCTGGATCGTGAACTCCTCGCCGACCAATCGCTCCTCGAGGACGAACGACTCGTACCCGCCCCCGAGAACGTACTCGACGCCCTCTTCGGCCGTGATCTGGTCGCCGATGACCCGGACGCCCTTCCCGCCGGTCAACCCCCGGGGTTTTATCGCGAGGTCGCCGTCGTAACTGCGGATGTACTCGGCGGCCGCTTCCGCGTCCTCGAACGTCTCGAAATCCGGACAACCGGGGATCTCTTCGCGGGCCATGAACTCCCGCTGGAACGCCTTGTCCGTCTCTATTTTCGCCTCGGCTTCCCGGGGGCCGAACGCGTAAACGCCGGCGTCGTCGAGGGCGTCCGCGACGCCCGCGTTCAACGCCGACTCCGGTCCGATCGCGGCGAGCGTCGCGCCGACGGACTCGGCGTACGCCACGATTGCGTCGCCGTCGGTTTCCTCGATCGTTTCATAGCCCGACGCCAGGGCGGCGATTCCGGGGTTTCTGTTCGACGCACACGCGTACAGTTCGCCCGCCGACGAGTCCGCCACCGCGCGGGCGATGGCGTGCTCGCGCCCGCCGCCGCCGACGAGAAGCACCGTCTCTGTCATACGCGGAGTCGGGTCGCACGGGAGTGTAAGCGTTGTCCTTCGGCGTGGAATACGTAACTAGACTGTGCGCACCCGACGCGTGACCGGGGCCGATCGGGCCTACTCGAGCCCCTCGCGGTCGCGGAGGGACGCCCGCCGGATCTTTCCGGTCGTCGTCTTCGGGAGTTCCTCGAGGAATTCGATCTCCCGGGGGTACTCGTACTGTGCGAGTCGATCGCGGACGTGGTCTTTGAGAGCCGCTCGAAGGTCGTCGCTCGGAGCACGGTCCGCAGCGAGAACGACGTAGGCCTTCGGGACCTCACCGCGTTCGTCGTCCGGCACGCCGATGACGGCGCTGTCGGCGACGGTCTCGTGGTTCGCGAGCGATTCCTCTATCTCCGTCGGGCCGATCCGGTAGCCGGCGCTGATGATGACGTCGTCCTTCCGGCTCTCGAAGGCGATGTAGCCGTCCTCGTCCATGCGGCCGAGGTCCTCGGTCAACAGCCACCCGTTGCGGACTTTCCGTGCCGTTCGATCGGGCTTGTTCAGATAGCCTTTGAAACAGACGGGGTTGCCGTCGTACTCGACGGCGATCTCGCCGACGTCACCGATTTCGACGGTCGCCTCGGCGGTTTCGGGATCGACGATGGCGACCTCGTGGCCGACTCCCGCCCGCCCCATCCGTCCCTCCCGGAACGGGAACATCGCCGTGCAGTCACCGACGACGACGTTCGCTTCCGTCTGGCCGTACCCCTCGTGGACGGCCGCCCCGTCGAACACGGATTCGGCCCAATCGACGATGCGTTGGCCCAGCGACTCGCCGCCGCTTGCGATACACCGCATGGACCCCAGGTTGTAGTCGTTCGCGTCCGTTTCCATCATCATCCGAAGCCCCGTCGGCGGTGCGAAAAAGTTCGAAACGCCGTACTGTTCGATGACCGAAAACGCCGTCTCGGCGTCGAACGGACCGGCGTCGTGGGCGACGACCGGACGGCCGTAGTACAGCGCCGGAAACAACACGTCGAAAAGCGATGCGATCCAGGCCCACTCCGCCGGGGTCCAGAACACGTCGCCGTCGGTTATCGACATGTTACAGAACGTCGTCACGAACAGCGGGAGGTGGCCGAGCAGCATCCGGTGGGCGTGTCTGACTCCCTTCGGATCGCCGGTCGTCCCCGAGGTGTAGATGATGACCGCGTCCTCCTCGGCCTCCGTCCCGACGACATCGAAGGAGCGGGACGCCGCGTCGATCGCGGTCCAGAACGCCTCCTCGTCGCCACGCCGCTCGACGTCGCCGACGGTCAGCGCCGAGAGCGTCCCGTCGATCGCCGATCGCGCCTCCCGGAAAGCGTCGACGTTCGACTCGTCGACGACGGCTGCGACGACGTCGGCGTCCGAGAGACGATACGACAGCGCGTCCGGGCCGAAGAGCGTGCTAAGGGGGATCGAAACGGCGCCGAGCTTCCAGCAGGCGATGTGTGCGATCACCGTCTCGATTCGCTGCGGCGTGTTGACGCCGACGCGGTCCCCGCGTTCGACGCCCACGCTACGGAGGTGGTTTGCGAGCCCGTTCGTCGCGTTTCGGAGCTGCCAAAACGTGTAGGTGTCCCGGTCGCCGTACTGCTGTTCGAACACCGCGACCCGTCCCCTGTCGTCGGCCCAGCGGTCACAGGTGTAATGTGCCATGTTGAACCGCTCCGGAACCTCCCACTCGAAGGCCGCCCGAAGCTCGTCGTAGCTGTCCCACCCCCGCTCGTAAAACCGATAGGTAGACAGGTCGTCGCCGGTCATACGGGACCCCCACGATGTGTTCCCACCGGAACTGGCCGGAGCGGTCCGACGGCTGAAAAGACGGCCGTCGGCACGTGTATCGATCTCATGATCCGATCGGTGTCAGCCGCGTCTCCTCGCAGCCGAATAAACCCCTATGAAACCCTAATAACAATATATGATTAATACGTGCTGTCATACGACATGGTTAGTGCAAACATTCACCTACTGGATCGCGGCACTATTCGGACCGACCTGAATTTCCTCCTCGAAGGTCACACGATGGCATCGGCCGCGGATCCGAACCCCGACGCGACCATGATCGAGGGGCCGGTGTACAACCTCCTGATCGAGCACCCGGACGGAACGATCCTCTGGGATACGGGGTCACACCCCGAAGCCGGCGAGGGCCACTGGCCCGCCGAACTGTACGCCGCGTTCGAACACTACGACGCGGACGAACGCGATCTCCCGACCGCGCTCGGTGACGTCGGCTACGGGATCGACGACATCGACTACGTGATCCAATCGCACCTCCATCTCGATCACGCCGGAAGCCTCCATCAGTTCGCCGGGACGGACGTCCCGGTCTTCGTCCACGCCGAGGAGATCAAGTACGCCTACTACAGCGCCAACACCGACCAGGGAAGCCTCGCGTACGTGCTCGGTGACTTCGATCACGATCTGAACTGGCAGGTCGTCCACAGACACCGCGAGACACACTTCGAGGACATCGAGTTTCTCCATCTCCCCGGCCACACGCCGGGGCTCATGGGGCTCTTGATCCACCTCGAGGACGAAGGGCCGGTCATCTTCGCCGGTGACGAGTTCTACGTCCGCGCCAACTACGACGACGAACAGCCGCTCGGGGCGGGACTGCTCTGGAGCAAGCGCGATTGGCTCGACAGCCTACGTCTGGTGAAGGAACTCCAGCGTCGACACGACGCGACGGTGTTTTGTGGTCACGACCCCGAAGACGTCGAAACCCTTCGCGACGGCCTCGAGTGACCCCCGCGGTCACACCGTATCTTCGAAGCTGTATCCAAGCGACATCGTCCACGAGACGTCCCTTTCGCCGACCGATTCGACCTCGCAGACGCCGTTCACGGACTGGACGGCGTCGAGTTCGCCGCGCCACTCGACGGTGTACGTTCCGCCGGCGTCCCGGACGCTCGTCGTCCCGACGGAGCCGCCACGGACCGGGAACCGTCCCGACGGTGGCGATCCAAGCCCGACCGTCCCCTCGCCGTCGGCGACCGAGGGCGTCGCCGCGTCGGCAACCGCGCCGCTTCCAAGTCGGATCCCGGTCGAAAGCGTCGTCACGTCCACGTCCCGGACGAGGCGGCCGTCGGTCGGGTCGGCAGCGACCCACAGCCAGTACCGATAGCGGCCGTCGCCGAGGTCATAACGCACGAGACTCGAGTCCGCGATCAACACCGGCGCTTCCGGATCGACGGTTTCGGGCGCGAGGCTGAAATCGCTGTCCGTCGGGTTCCCCGGCGTCTCCCGAGTGATCGCGTACCGCTGGACGTACGCGGTGTCGAACGAGTCCGGCCGTTCCGATTCGATCCCCCAGACGCCGCTGTCGCCGTAGCTGTCGGCCATTCGCTCGACGTAGTTGTCGAACGAGGTCGCATCGAGGGCGAAGTCCGCTGTTTCCGGCGAGAGCACCCACACGCTCGAATCTGTCGCCCGGGTCTCACGCCGCGTCACGCGCTCCTCGATACAGCCGGCGGCGCTTGCGCCCGCCAGTACTGCGCCACCGGCCCGGAGAATTTCCCTGCGCGATCGTTCCATACCCGTTTCGAAACGGCGACGGACCAAATAACGTGCCATTGGGACCGACGGCGTCGTCGACCGACGGAGCCATCAAAACCCTGTCGAAAGCCGCGGCGTTTAGTACTGTGGCGCGGTAGCCGACGCATGGAAAACCGCCTCGACGAGGCCGCCTCACCGTATCTCCGCCAACACGCCGACAACCCCGTCGCGTGGCAGCCCTGGGACGAGGAGGCGCTCGAGCTCGCCGCCGAACGGGACCGTCCGATCTTCCTCTCGATCGGCTACGCCGCGTGTCACTGGTGTCACGTGATGGCCGACGAGAGCTTCGAGGATCCGGCGATCGCCCGCCGGCTCAACGAGGAGTTCGTCCCGATCAAAGTCGACCGCGAGGAACGCCCCGACATCGACACCCTGTACATGAACGTCTGTCAAATGGTCCGTGGCTCCGGCGGGTGGCCGCTGTCGGTGTGGCTGACACCCGAGGGGAAGCCGTTCCACGTCGGTACGTATTTTCCGCCGGAGTCGACGGCCAACATGCCGAGTTTCCCCTCCGTTCTCGACGATATCGCCGCGTCGTGGAACGACGCCGAACGCCGCGGACGCCTCGAGGAGCAGGCCGACCAGTGGGCGAACTCGGCGAGAGGCGAACTCGAAGGAACGCCCGAGCGCGCGGGCGATGCTCCCGGCGAGGGGTTTCTCGACACCGCGGCCAACGCCGCCGTCCGTGGGGCTGACAGACAGCACGGCGGATGGGGCCAAAGCCAGAAGTTCCCAAACCAGGGGCGCATCCACCTCCTGCTTTGGGCGTTCGATCGGACCGGCCGGGACACCTACCGCGACGTCGCCGTCGAGACGTTAGATGCGATGGCGTCGGGGGGGCTGTACGATCACGTCGGCGGCGGCTTCCACCGCTACTGCGTCGACCGCGAGTGGACGGTCCCGCACTTCGAGAAGATGCTCTACGACAACGCCGAGATCCCGCGGGCGTTCCTGGCGGGGTATCAACTCACCGGCGAGGAACGCTACGCGACGGTTGCACGCGAGACGTTCGAGTTCGTCGAACGCGAACTCACTCACCCGGACGGCGGATTCTACTCGACGCTGGACGCCGAAAGCGAGGACAGCACCGGTACCCGGGAGGAGGGCGCTTTCTACGTCTGGACGCCGGGGACGATCCGGGAGGCGGTCGACGACGGGACGGCCGCGGAACTGTTCCGGAAGCGCTACGGCGTCACCGAGGCGGGGAACTTCGAGAACGGGACGACCGTTCTCACCGAGTCGACACCGGTCGGTGAACTGGCGGCCGATTCGGTGATGGGCACCGACAGCGTCGAGGAACTGATCGACGAGGCGAGAGCGCAACTGTTCGAGGCCCGCGAGGGGCGGTCGCGCCCCCCGCGCGACGGGAAGGTGCTCGCGGGGTGGAACGGGCTGATGATCTCCGCGCTCGCCGAGGGGGGCCTGCTCCTCGATCCCGCCTACACCGAACTCGCCGAGGACGCGCTCGCGTTCTGTCGTGAGAACCTGTGGGACGGGAGCTCGGGCCGCCTGAACCGTCGGTTCGAACGCGGCGACGTGGGGATCGACGGCTATCTCGAGGATTACGCCTTCCTCGGGCGCGGCGCGTTCGATCTGTACCAGGCGACCGGCGACGTCGAGCACCTCGCGTTCGCGCTGGAACTCGGCCGCGTGATCCGGGACGATTTCTACGACGAGACAGCGGGGACGCTGTATTTCACCCCGGAGGGCGGCGAAAAACTGCTCGCTCGCCCCCAGCAACTCGCCGACAGTTCGACACCGTCGAGTGCAGGTGTCGGTGTCGCATTGCTCTCCGCGCTTTCGCATTTTGCTCCGGACGGGAGGTTCGAGGCGGTCGCCCAGTCGGTTCTCGAAACGCATGCGTCGACGCTCGAGGCGAACCCGCTTTCGCATACCTCGCTCGTCCTCGCCGCCGTCGACGGGGCTCTCGGGACACCGGAACTGACCGTCGCCGCCGACGAACTCCCCGAAGGCTGGCGCGAGGAACTGGCGTCGACGTATCTCCCCTCGCGGATCCTCACCGTTCGTCCGCCCACAGAGGCCGGCCTTTCGGCGTGGCTCGAGGAACTCGGTCTCGACGACGCGCCGCCGATATGGGCGAGTCGCGACGCCGTCGACGGCCGCGAGACGGTGTACGCCTGTCGGTCGTTCACCTGCTCGCCGCCGAAACACGACATGAACGAGGCGCTCGCGTGGCTTCGGGGCGAGGAGTAACCGCCGGCGGCCGGGAGCCATCCCTACTGACGGCCGGTCCGGAAGGAGAGGTCCAGCGTCGGCGCGCTGTGGGTCAACGATCCCAGCGACACGATATCGACGCCGGTTTCGGCGTATCGCGGCAGCGTCTCGACCGTGATGTCGCCGCTGGCCTCGGTCAGGACGCCGTCCGGCACGGCCTCGACAGCCGTCTTCGTCTCCGCCGGCGTCATGTTGTCCAAGAGAACGATGTCAGCTCCGGCCTCGGCAGCGGCAACTGCCGCCTCCGTCGTCTCCGCTTCGACCTCGATTTTGCTCGCGAAGGAGGCCCGCTGCCGAAACCGCTCGACCGCCTGCCGGACCCCTAACTCGGCAATGTGGTTTTCCTTTATCAGTATCATATGCGAGAGATCGAGCCGGTGGGTGTCGCCCCCGCCGGCGGCGATCGCGCGTTTCTCTATTCCACGGAGCCCGGGAGTGGTCTTCCGGGTGCCGGCGACGGTAACCGTCTCCGAGACGGCCCGGGCAGCCTCGACAGCCTGCCGGGTTTGGGTTGCGACGCCGGAGGCGTGCCCGACGACATTGACGGCGACACGCTCGCCACGGAGCACGTCCGATGCTGCCCCCGATACCCGCAGCACTCGGTCGCCGGCCTCGATCGCAGCTCCGTCCTCGAGACGGTCTTCGATGGGAACGCCGAGCCGTTCGAAGACGGCCGCTGCGGCGTCGAGCCCCGCGACCACGCCGGACTCCTTCGCGACGAGGCGGCCGACCGTCTGGCCCGGAACGTCGTTTGTCACGTCGTGGTGGCCGAGGTCCTCCCGGAGCCATCGGTCGACGCGTGAGGGGTCAATCGGCATCGGCGACCGATCCCTCGATGAGGTGGTGACAGCCCCGCGACGTGCTGTTGTTGCGGGCGGCACGCGTGACGAGCAATGCGGTGACACACGCACCGCGGAGTTCGTACAACTGCCGGCTGGTACGGGTTCGGGTGTAAGCGTCAACCTCGCCTTTCAGCCGCCGGAGAACCCCGGCCGCCCGGTCGAGATCGGCCGGCGACCGCTCAATGCCGACGTACTCGTCCATCACGCGACGCAACCGAACGAATTTTTCCGCTGCGAAGCCCTCCGGCAGGGCGGGGTCGCTGTTCCGCAGTTCCGGCGGATCGATCCGGACCGGCTCCCGCCCAGCGGCGGCCTCACCCGCCCGCGTACCCCACACGAGGGCTTCGAGCAGGCTCGTCGAGGCCAGGCGGTTCGCACCGTGGACGCCTGTCCGGGCACACTCCCCGACAGCGAACAGCCGATCGAGCGAACTCCGCCCCTCGTCGTCGACCGCGATCCCACCACAGAGAAAGTGTTCCGCGGGCGCGACGGGGATGCCGTCGGCGGGATCGACGCCGCGGCGACGGCACTCGGCGGCGAGGTCCGGAAACGCTTTTTCGAACGGTGGAAGCGATCCGTCACCGCCCCCGAGCGCGGCCGACCGACGCTCGACGGCGGCCGAGGAGACGTCGAGAACCACGTCGCCGGTCCGCTCGCGTTCGGTTCGGACCGCTCTGGCAACGACGTCTCGAGGCGCAAGCTCCGCGTCGTCGTGATACTCGGGCATGAATCGATCGCCGTCGCCGTTACGCAACAGCGCCCCCTCGCCGCGGATCGCCTCGCTGAGAAGGAAGGTACCGCTCCCATCGGTGTCGCCGTCCCCACCCGCAAACGCGGTCGGGTGGAACTGTACGTACTCCATGTCCGCAGTCTCCGCGCCGGCGAGTGCGGCCATCGCGACCCCGTCGCCGGTCGCCGTCTGTGGGTTCGTCGACCGCCCGTAGCAGGCACCAATCCCGCCGGTAGCGAGCACCGTCGCGCCCGCGAAGCACGGGGTGAACTCGCCGCCGCGTTCGAGCACTGCGCCGTAAATTTCCCCTTCGTCGACGAGTAGGTCCAGCGCAGCGGTGTCTTCGTGAACTTCGACCCTGTCGTGAGACGCAAGGTGATTCAAAAACGGCACGAGAACGTGTTTGCCCGTGGACGCATCGACGTGAAGGATTCGACGTTTTCCGTGTGCGGCTTCGCGGCCGTACTCGGGATCGAACTCGACACCGAGCGTGTCGACGAGTACGTCCGAAACAGTCCCGTCGGCGGCCTCGACGAGCGTCCCGACCGCTTCGGGGTCGGCTTCGCCGCTGCCGGCGGCTATGATGTCGCGCCGAAGGGCATCGGGATCGCCGCGCGAGACGGCGATCCCCCCCTGCGCCCAGTAGGAACTCGATCCCTCCGGCCGCTGGGCCTTCGTCGCGAGGGTCACGTCCGAACCGGCTTCCGCGCCGGCGAGTGCGGCGGCACACCCGGCGATCCCACTCCCAACGACCAGGAGGTCGGTTTCGGTCGTCATCGGGTCACACCTCCAACATCCGATCGAGGGCCACCCCGGCGAGTTCGGCCTCGCGTTCGGGGACCTCGATGACGTTGTGTTCGCGACCCGCTGCGAGTTCCTCGAGCACCCACGTCAGGTAGTTCGGGTCGATCTGCCGCATCGCGTTGCAGTCCATGCAAGCGTCGCCACACAGCGGAACCACGTTCACCTCGGGATGCCACCGCTGGAGGTGGTTCGTCAGATGAATCTCGGTACCGATCGCCCACGTCTCCCCGGGATCGGCGGCTGCCACGGTTTCGCGGATCGTCGCGGTTGAGCCCACCTTGTCGGCGGCTTCGACGACCTCGCGGCGGCACTCGGGGTGGACGACGACGTTAGCGCCGTCGTAGTCGGATCGAACCCCATCGACGTGGTCCACAGTGAACCGTTCGTGGACCTGGCAGTAGCCGTCCCACAGGATGATATCCGCGTCGGCGACCGCCGCCGCGTCCTTCGATTCGGGGTCCCAGGGGTCCCACTCGGCCGTCGAATCGGCCATTCCGAGCCGGTGGGCGGTGTTCTCGCCGAGGTGTTTATCGGGCAAGAACAGGACTTTCTCCCCGCGTTCGAAGGCGTACTCGAAGGCGCGATGGGCGTTCGAGGAGGTGCAGACGAGGCCCCCTTGCTCGGCACAGAACGCCTTGAGGTCCGCATAACTGTTCATGTACGTGATCGGCGTGATTTCGGTGTCGTCACCGACGGCGGCCGTCAGTTCGGACCACGCGGCGTCGACCTGGAGCGCCTCGGCCATTCCGGCCATAGGGCAGGACGCCTCCATCGACGGGAGGATGACCGTCTGGTCGTCGTCGGTGATGATGTCGGCTGATTCCGCCATGAACGTCACGCCGCCGAACACGACGTAGTCGGCGTCCGCGTTCGCCGCCTCCCGAGAGAGTTGATACGAGTCGCCGATGAAATCCGCGTGCTCGACGATTTCGCGCCGCTGATAGTTGTGGCCGAGGACGACGACGTCATCGCCGAGTTCGGCCTTCGCGGCGGCGATCCGTTCCTCGCGCTCCGTTTCTGACAACTCCCTGTACCGTCGGGGAAGTTGCTCTAAATTGTCGTATTTGAAGAGACTGAGATCAGTTTCGAAGTTGATTGATTCCATCTCTGGCATAAGTCGTCTTGTGCACCTATACAACTATACGGAGTTCCATTTTGATAAAGTTTCGTCTTCAATACTCGGTTGGAGTAAAAATATTGCCCCCAATGGCTAACTGTTACATCCGTATGTGCTTCGATGTGACGTTCACGCCAGCGAGGGTCCGACTTCCCCGGCGGACGGAAACCCTTAGTCACCGGCCACCGACCCGCCGGTATGGACACAGACGCGCTCGTCGCCGCCGTCAGGGACGGCGACGTGCGGCTCCACGAACTCGAACAGCACGCCGACGCCGACGACGCGACTGCCGCCCGGCGGCGACTGCTGGCGGCCGAGACGGGCGCCGATCTCGAGACGGTCGGCTCCTACGCCTTCGACGCGACGATCGCCGAGCCGAACATCGAGAACATGCTGGGGGCGGCACAGATCCCGATGGGCGTCGTCGGGCCGATCACGGTCGCGGGCGGGGCGGTCGAGGGCGACACACATCTGCCGCTCGCCACGACGGAGGGTGCGCTCGTCGCCTCCGTCAACCGCGGCTGTGCGGCGATTCGGGCCGCCGGCGGGGCGACCGCCCGGGTGTTGAAAAACGGGATGACGCGTGCGCCGGTGTTCCGGGTCGATGACGTCGCCGAAGCGAGCGAGACCGCGGCCTGGGTTCGAGACAGCGTCGACAGGCTCGCGGAGGCGGCAGAATCCACGACGAGCCACGGCGAGTTGCGCGGGGTGACGCCCTACGTCGTCGGCGACAGCGTTTTCCTCCGATTCGTCTACGACACGAAGGACGCGATGGGAATGAACATGGCGACGATCGCGACGGAAGCGGCCTGTGAGATCGTCGAGGCCGAAACGCCCGCCGAACTCGTCGCGCTGTCCGGCAACCTCTGCAGCGACAAGAAGCCGGCCGCGATAAACAGCATCGAGGGTCGCGGCCGGACCGTCGCCGCCGACGTCTCGATCCCGCCCGAGACGGTCGAGAGCTACTTCGGAACCACGCCCGAGGCGATCGCCGAGGCGAACACCCGAAAGAATCTGATCGGATCGGCGAAGGCCGGGTCGCTCGGGTTCAACGCCCACGCGGCCAACACAGTCGCGGCGGCGTTTCTCGCCACCGGCCAGGACATCGCGCAAGTCGTGGAGGGGTCGAACGCGATCACGACGGCGGAGGTTCGAAACGGCGGTTCCGCGGGCGATGCGAGCGGTGGGTCCCCGGATACGGACACGTCCGGTGGCGACCTCTACGCCAGCCTCACGATCGCGTCCCTGGAGGTCGGAACAGTCGGCGGCGGGACGAAACTGCCGACTCAGGACGAGGCGCTCGACGTCGTGGGGGTCCGTGGCGGCGGCGACCCGCCCGGGTCGAACGCCGACGCGCTCGCCGAGGTCATCACGACGGCCGCGTTAGCCGGAGAACTCTCCCTGCTCGGCGCGTTGGCGTCAAACCACCTCGCGAGCGCTCACGAGGAGTTGGGGCGGTAAGGCGGCCACCGAGCGTTCGCCGACGTTGCGGATCTAGGTCGCACGGCGGTCGTTCCGGACCGCGATCGGATACCGCTCCCTGACAGCGCCTGCCGAGTGGGCTTCCCCCAGGGCACCCTTCGGATCAGTTCCCCGTGGGGGATCGCGCACCGCAGGCCGTACAGCGAAGTATTTCGACACCCCGTTCGGTCTCGATCCGTGTGTCGGGGAGTCCACACTCCGGACAGAGGACGTACCCCTCGACGTACTCCTCCATCGCATCCCGGACGCGCTCGGCGCGGAAGGCTCCGGTCAGCCTGAGACGACCCCGTTCGTCGATGGTAGCACTCGTCCCGAGTTCGGTCTGGAGGTGTCTCATAACGTGGGTGCCTTCGCGGTCGAGGGCCTCAACTGTGGTCCGGAAGTTCTCGTAGATCATCGCCGACCCCTCCTGACGGATGTCGGGATCGGGCAGTGAGAACCGTGTCGACGATTCCTCGGTGTCCGGCGTCGATTCGAGCGCGCGGTCGAGTCCGTCGTCGTATTCCATACCGAACGTTGCGGATTTACACAAAAAAGCGTTCACCTCACGGGCCAACCGATCGGATCCGCCGACTGGTTGTGGACTCCGGGCGGTCCGGGGCGGATCGCTTTCCGGCGCGGTCGGAACGTCCAACATCGTTTGACGGAACCCGGATCCCGCAAATTCCGCCGTATCGAGGCCGGAGAAACGTGTTAACTTGTCTCAGGATACTACTATATACCCTGAGTCGTTACCCGAATATGACTATGAAGAAGCAGGAGCTCATTCATCTCCACGGCCTGCTTGCAGAGGTATGCAACCACTACGAGCAGATGGCAGAGTGCGACGTCGAACACACCGATTACACCGAACTGGGTGTCCGGCCGACATCGATCCACAAATCGAAAACGGATCACAAGGCCGCCGTGTTTGCCCTCGCTGACGGAATCACCGAGGAAATGGAACGCGAGACGGAACCCGCTGTCTCCGCAGCCGCGGACTAATTAATCGACTGCGTCATACATCAGATTTGGCGCGTAGGGCCACCTATCGTACGAAAGCACTGCCGTGGCGTTCCTATCGCCGCTTGGCTGTGCCGAGCAACGGGGAGACGTCTCAGCGACCGTTCCACACCAATCCCGGTGTCGTCTACTCGTCGATCAGCTCTTCGAACTCCGGAAGCACGTCGTCGTCCCCTTCACCCTGATCCGGCGTCTCGCCTCCCTCGTCGGTTGCGACCTCGTCCTCGCTCTCGTCTTCGTCCTCGATTACTTCGATCTCGAGGACCTCGAGCGGGATGTTCTGGAGGCGTTGGCCGATCTCCTTGCGGGCGATTCTGGCGGCGTGTTCGTCGTGTTCCACGTTGAAGACGGTCATCTCGAGTTCGAGCGCGACGAGGCCCTCATCGGCCGCGATGAACGCCGGCTCTCGAGGCTCCCCACAGTCCGGACAGTCCCGCGTGCCCATGTCGATCTCGACGTAGTTGAGATCGGGGTTCAGCATCTCCCCGGTCTTCGATATCGCGATTCGAACCGCCTCGTCGGCCGTTTCTACGTCGTATACCGGGACCGCGGCTTCGACGACAACTCGACAGTCCATGCTAACATATTGCGTCCCCTGTGACAAGAACTTTCTCCCGGCGGTACGCCGTACGTCGTCCGTGCTGCTCCGGGAGTTGACGGATCGACATCCTCCCCGCGCTGAAGCGCGAGGCTTTCGCCTCGAATCTCACGTAACTCGCCCGACGCGCAACCCGAAAGGCCGAACACGTCCCGGATCAACTCACGCGTATGAACACCGGTGGTCGTCCGATCTCGTCGTTCGATGGAGGGCTCGATCTGTCGTTGACGCTCGAAAGCGGCCAAACGTATCTGTGGCGGCGCGACGACGACCGGATGTACGAGAACGCCTTGGAGGGGTCGCCGTGGTACTACACCGTACTGCCGGCGGCGGCGACGGAGACGAACGAGCCGGAGGTGATACGTGTCCGACAAACCGAGCGTCGACTCGAGTGGGAGTCCTCGACGCCGAACGCTTTCGACCGCCTCGAACATCTCCTCCGCCTCGACGACGACCTCGGCGCCATCGCCGACGCCACGCCGGACGATCCCCTCCTCGATCGCGCCTTCGAGGCACACCGCGGGATGCGGCTGGTTCGGGATCCGCCTTTCGGGTGTTTGATTTCGTTCATCTGTTCGGCACAGATGCGAGTCGCCCGGATTCACGGCATGCAGTCCGCCCTCGCTGCGACCTACGGCGAGACGGTCCGGTTCGACGGGCGGGAGTACGACGCCTTCCCGACGCCGGATCGGTTGGCCGACGCGACCGAGGAGGGCCTTCGGGGCCTCTCGCTCGGCTACCGAGCCCCCTACGTCGGGCGAACGGCCGAGATGGTCGCGGAGGGGGAGGCCCATCCTGCCGACGCCGTCGGCCTCGAGTACGAGGCCGCGCGCGACTCGTTGACCCGATTCGTCGGCGTCGGTGAGAAGGTCGCGGACTGCGTGCTCCTCTTTTCGCTCGGCTATCTCGAGGCCGTCCCGCTGGACACGTGGATCAGAACCACCATCGAGGAGTACTACCCCGACTGCGAGCGTGGTAACTACGCCGACACCTCGCGGGCGATCAGAGCGCAGTTCGGCGGCGCGTACGCCGGCTACGCACAGACGTACGTCTTCCATCACCTCCGAACCGGCGCTGACGACCCGTAGGACTCCCGTGCGGGAGGGTTTTAGCGCTGGAGTACCCAACAACGACACATGAGCGATCGCGTTCGTGCACACGTGTTCGTCTCCGGGCGCGTGCAGGGAGTGTACTACCGCGCAACCACCCGCGACACCGCACGCGAGGCCGGCGTCGATGGGTGGGTAAAAAACCTCGACGACGGTCGCGTCGAGGCCGTTTTCGAGGGCGAGCGAAGCGCCGTCGAGTCGATGGTCGAGTGGTGTCACACCGGCAGCCCGAGCGCGCGGGTCGACGACGTCGATGTCGAGTACGACGAGCCGTCCGGCCTCGATGGGTTCGAGATCCGCCGATGACGGCGAAGTGAACTCCGGCCCGGCACAACCGTTAGTGCGATCGGGCGAGAAGACCGAACCATGATCACGAGCACGGGGATGGCCGTCGTGGACGAAAACGCCGAGGCTCTCGGCGTCCCGCGCAAACAGCTGATGGAGTCGTCGGGTAACGCCGTCGCCGCCGCGGTTCGGGCTGTCGCCGATCCCGGCGCATCGGTCGCGTTGGTCTGTGGACGCGGCAACAACGGCGGCGACGGGTTCGTCGCGGCCCGGTTTCTGTCGGACTACGACCGGACGGTCTCGCTTCTCGGCCGTCCCGAGACGATCTCGACGACGATCGCACGCGAAAACTGGGACGCGCTCGAACGGGCCGAAATCGAGACGCGTCGGATCGGCGATTCCTCGGGGATCGAACTCGACGCCGACGTTATCGTCGATGCGATGCTAGGAACCGGCGTCACCGGCGCGCTCAGGGAACCCGAACGGACGGCCGCCGGAGCGATAAACGCCGCCGACGCGACGGTGATCGCCGTCGACGTGCCCTCGGGGATCGATGCCGACACCGGATCCAGCGACGGTGTCGCGGTCGACGCCGACCGCGTCGTCACCTTCCACGACGACAAGCCAGGGCTCGAATCGATCGACGCCGAGGTGACCGTCGCGGACATCGGCATCCCCGAGGCGGCCGAGCGATTCGTCGAACGCGGCGACCTGCTCAGGCTCTCCAGGGACCCGACGGCTCACAAAGGTGCCTTCGGGCGCGTCCTCGTCATCGGTGGCGGTCCATACACGGGCGCACCCGCACTCTCCGCGCAGGCGGCGCTCCGAGCAGGGGCGGATCTGGCGTACGTCGCCTGCCCCGAATCGGTTGCAAGCGAGATCCAGACATACAGCGAGAACCTGATCGTCGACCCGCAGTCGGGGAGTCGGATCGAACCCCGGAACGTCCCGGCCCTGCTCGAGGCCGCCTCGGGGATGGACTGTGTGGTACTCGGCCCCGGCCTCGGCGATGCGGAGCCGACGATCGAGGCCGTCTCCGAGTTCCTCTCGACGTTCGACGGAACTGCCGTCGTCGACGCCGACGCGCTGTCGGCTGTCCCGGGAACCGAGACGGACGCGAGGCTCCTCTGTACGCCGCATCAGGGGGAGTTCGAGGCGATGGGCGCTGAAACCGCCGCCGACACTGACGAACGGGCGGCCCGCGTCGCCTCCTTCGCGGCCGACATCGGCGCGACGATGCTCGTGAAGGGTGCCGTCGACGTGGTCTCCGACGGCGAGACGACCCGGCTCAACCGGACCGGCAACCCCGGCATGACCGTCGGCGGAACCGGCGACGTGCTCGCCGGCGTGACTGCGGCGATGGCGTGCGTTCTCGACCCGATCCACGCGGCGGCACTCGGCGCGTACGCCAACGGCCGGGCCGGTGACATCGTCGCCGAGGAGTACAGCCACGGGCTGACCGCGACCGACCTTCTCGACTCCGTCCCGGCCGCGCTTTGGCCCGACACCGATCGATAGGTCCCGGTGGTTTCTTCGCTTTCCCGGCAAAGAACGAGGTATGAGCGACGAAACCGAACTCACCCACGTCACCGGCGAGGGCGATGCGCAGATGGTTGACGTCGGCTCGAAACCGGATACCGCCCGACGCGCGGTCGCCCGGGGTCGGATCGACTTAGCTCCATCGACGATCGAGGCGATCCGCGCCGACGGAATCGGGAAGGGCGACGTGCTCGCGGTCGCCCGCGTCGGCGCGATCAACGCGGTCAAACACACCTGGGAGACGATCCCGATGTGTCACCAGATCCCGATCACGAACGTCGAGACTGAGTTTTCGGTCGGTGAGAACGCGATCACGCTGACTGTCGCCGTCGAAACGACGGGTAAGACCGGCTGCGAAATGGAGGCTCTCGAGGGCGTTACCACCGGCCTGAACGTCGTCTGGGACATGGTAAAGGCCGCCGAAAAGAGCGACGACGGCCAGTATCCTGGGACGCGAATCTCCGACGTAGAGGTCGTCTCGAAGGAAAAAACCGAGCTCTGAGCCGATCCGCTACTCGGCCGGCGCGGCCGGCAGCTCCCCGGCTTTCGATCTCGCCTGTTCGATGATCGCCGGGCGGGCCTCGAAGTCGACGGTCACCTCGTCGCCGTACTCGACGGAGTCGACGCTCGCGTGATCGTGGATCCACGACACCAAACTCATCGTCTCGTCGGTCATCGGAACCACGAGCCGCTCGCGCCGCCACGCCGGGAGCGCCTCGTCGATCCGAGAACGGAGTTCGTCGATCCCGTCGCCGGTTTTCGCACTGATGACGACGGGGTCCTCTGCCAACGCGGCGAGGGCGTCGCGCTTGTCGATCAACTCAGCGTCGTCGACGAGGTCGGCTTTGTTCAACACCGTGATGATCGGGGCCTCGTTCCGCTCGTAGAGGGTATCGTGGCAGGTGACGAGTTTCTCGCGGATCTCCTCGACGGGATCGGAGGCGTCGACGACGAGCAAGACGAGGTCGGCGCGATACACTTCCGACAGCGTCGACCGGAACGACTCGACGAGCCAGTGTGGAAGATCCGAAATGAATCCGACCGTGTCGGTCACCAACACGTCCCGGCGGTCGAACTCCGCTCGGCGTGTCGTCGTCCCAAGCGTAGTGAACAGCCGGTTTTCGGACTCGGCGGTCGAATCGAGATCGGGATGTAGCCCCTCGTTTTCGTCGATATCGAGGTCGCTCGCCAGCCGCCGAAGCAGTGTCGACTTGCCGGCGTTGGTGTAGCCCGCGAGGGCGACGAGGTCGAACCCCGACTCGCGGCGCTGCTCGCGTCGGTGGGTTTCGGTTCGCTCGATGCGCTCGAGTTCGTCGTTGATCCGGCTGATCCGGGACTTGATGTCCCGCTCGCGGGATTCGTCGTACTCGCCAAGCCCCATGAATCCCGGCCGCTCGTCGCGTTTCGCCAGCGACGCCTTCGCCTCCGCCCGCGGCAGTTCGTACCTGAGTTCCGCGAGTTCGACCTGTAGTTGGGCCTTCTTCGTCTGTGCGCGCTGACCGAAGATGTCGAGGATGAGCTTGAACCGATCGAGCACCTCGACGCCCTCCGGAAGCTCGTTGCCGAGGTTGTACGTCTGATACGGTCCCAGTCGGTTATCGAAGATCACCGCCGCCGCCTCGGTCGTCGTAACGGTCTCTGCGAGCCGTTTCACTTTCCCCTCACCGAGACAGAGCGCGGGGTCCTCAGTTCGAGTCTGTGTCACCTCACCGACGACCGTGTAGCCGGCGGCGTGGGCGAGGTCGCGTATTTCCGTCGTGTCCGGATCGCCGTCGTCGACACGTTTTGCGACGACTGCCCGGCCGTTCGTTCCAGTCACTTACCCGGCGATACGTCGTCACGCTATTTAGTTTCGGGGCCGGTCCTCAGCGCGTTTCGATCTCGTCTTCATCCTTGACGATCCGGGTTTCGGCCTCGCCGCTCGTGTGTTCGTTGACGAGGTCATAGAAGTCGTTTCGAAGCCCCGCCGGGAACCGCAACACGCCGACCCACGACCCGTCCGATTGCCACTCCTCGCGCTCGAGATCGCCGAACTGGCGGATCTGAGCCTGTGCGCTCCCGGCGTAGTCGGCCGGGACCTGCACCGCGATGACGACTTCGTCGAAGCGGATCGGGATGACGGGTCGGAGGTCGTCCAACGCGTCATCGACCTGGTTTTCGACCGGCTCCATCGGATCGATCTTGAACCCCGCCTCCTCTAAGGCGCGCTCGATGCGTTCCGGCGGATGGGGCGCGTCGTCCATCTGGGGGTTGACCGCGTTGCGTGCGATCTTGTTGACCAGTTGGTTGTGTTTGCGTTCCTGCATCTCCCGGCGCTGTTCGGCCGTGATCTGGATCTCGCCGCGCCGAATCACCTCCGGAATTATCTCCAGCGGATCGGTCGTCTCGAAAACCTCTTCGAGGGAATTCTCCGGTGGCCTATCGCCCGTCGAGGCGTCCTCGAAGACGTCCTCGGCGGCGATGACGTCCTCGAGTTCGCCGTCGAATTCGTCGCGCTTGATCGAGAGGGCCGCGTCGGGATCGACGAGTACCTCGAAGCGCTGGCCGTGGGACTCAAGCCGTGCGGTCACAGCCTCGTCAAGTGATATCATACGTACCGATATCGGGGCTGGAAATAAAAGGTATCGCAAAACGCTGCGGGCCGCGGAGGCCGGACTACTCGTCGTCCTCGTCCGCGTCGGCTTCCTCGTCCTCGAGCAGATCGTGTTCGACCAGATACGCCTCGATCTCGTCGTCGGAGAGCTGTCCGAACCCGTCGTCGCCGACCGACACCGTCGCGAGGCCGATCCCCTCCGGCGTGAGTTTCCCGTCGTTGACCGACGCGAGGGCCTGCAACGCGAGCCCGATCCCTTCATCGATGGTGAGGTCGTCGCTGTAGTGGTCCTCGAGGTAATCCTCGATGTCGCCACGGTCGGCGCCGACCGCGAGCGCCTGCCACTCGTAGGGCGTCCCCGAGGGGTCCGTCTCGTAGAGTCGGGGTTCGCCGTCCTCGATGCCGCCGATGATCAACGCGACGCCGAACGGGCGCGCGCCGCCGACCTGGGTGTACTGCTGGATGTGGTCGGTGACCGCTTTCGTCAGCGTCTCGACGCCGATCGGCTCGCTGTATCGGAGCTGATTGACCTGCGCCTGTCGGCGGGCGAAGTCGATCAGCTGGCGGGCGTCGGCGACGTGGCCCGCGCTCGCGATGCCGATGTGATCGTCGGCTTTGTGGATCTTCTCGACGCTGGTCCGCTCCATCAGCGGCGAGCGGATCCGTTTGTCGACCACCAGCACGACCCCGTCGTCGGTTCGGATGCCGATCGACGCCGTGCCTCGTTTGACCGCTTCTCTCGCGTACTCGACCTGGTACAGGCGGCCGTCCGGGGAGAAGATGGTGATCCCCCGATCGTACGCCTGCTGCTGCGATTGTCCCTGCATTGTTAGTTGTCGCGAATATCGAGTGCTGTCGCGCCCACGCGGCCATCCGGACAGTCGACGTCGATCCGGTCGTCCCGGGCGACGGCGGGCCGGTCGGCCCCGGCAAACGCGACGTTTCTCTCCTTAATTCGTACCTTCGGACGCCGTATATACTTTTCTTCACAGGCTCGGACCGTCCCGCTGACGCCGCGGACCGACAGCCCGATCCGATGCCCGTCGACGCTGTCTACGGTCGCAAGCACCGCCCGCAACCGCTCGACCTCGCCGCGGCGAACCCGGAGTACCGCCTCGCCGTCGCCGTCCTCGAACGAGAAGTGGAGCACACTGCTGTCCAACGCTGCGCTGCCCGTGTCGCCGACGAGGTTCTGTGCGGCGAACCACAGTTTGCGCTGAAACGCCCGTCGGTCGATCTCCGCATCGACCCACGACTCCACCCCGATCGCGAGATATCGCCATCGGGGGCGGAGATGCTTCGGCAGATGCTTCACATCGATCGCTTCGGCCGTGCGACACATAGCTTCGGCGGTCACGGACAGCTCACCCGCCGTCGAAAGAGCTCCTGAGAATCACGCATCCGTCTCGTCGGATTCGATCCTGACTCCGGGTTCGATAACCGACCCGGACTGAAGGTCCCGGTTCCGGTCGGCGATTTCGTTCCACGCGGACAGCCCCGTTTCGAGCGTTTCCCGGTCGAATCCGATCGTCTCTCCCACGGCGAGCAACTCCCGAGGCGCTCGCAACGTTAAATGTGAGTCGGGGTCCGCCGAGACCACGTACGGCGCGTCGTACTGCGTGACCATCTCGCGAAGCTTCCTGAGGCCTTGGATTGCTTGGACGCGCTCGCCCCCGTCGGCACGGAGTACGCGCCCGAGATTGAACTCCAGGTGGACTCCGTTCTCGGCGGCGGTCTTCGCGAGAACGTGGTTCACGTCGCCGCCGTCCATCGGGTGTGCGAGCACGTCGACCTGCGGCTGTTCGACCGCGAACCGGTTTAGCTCGCCGCCATGGACGCAGACGACCGTCCGTTTCGACCGGTAGTTCCCGATCAGTCCGCTGGCCCGTCCCGGCTCCTCGACCCGGATCTCGATCCCGGGGACGACGTCGATCCCGTACGCCTCCGCGATACGGTCGCGGTCGTACGTCGCCGCCTCGCCCCCGTGGTTTCTGACGACGATCCCCTCGTACCCGTACGTCGCCGCGCGTTTGGCGAGGCGGGCGACGGTCGCCCGTCCGTCGGGATGGGCGTGGACGGCCTCGTACATACGGACCCGGTCGTGGCTCCAACCCTTTGCTGTTGTGTCTTGCGTCCGAGGCGGGGATCTCTCACCGCGAACGCGGGCGAACGTGGAGCAACCGGGCCCGCCCGGCTCCGATACCCAGACAGAAGCCGGCGAAATGCGCGACGAGAGCCACACCCGGGGCAGCCGTCGCGGCGGTCACGAGCGCCGCGATCCCGGCGAACAGGAGGAGTCGGCCGCGACGGCCGACCGGGAGCCACGAGAGCACGCGCTCGGAAGCGCGGTTCCCGATCAGAACGTACCCCAGGAGGGCGAAGATCGCGCCGCTGGCGCCGAGGACGGCGGCACCGCCGAACGGGGCGGCCACGGCGGCCTGGACGACGCCGGCGATCGCGCCGGTGCAAATGAAGAACGCGTGAAACCGCGCCGCCGTCGTCACGTACGCCACGAGCGGGCCGACAACGAGTAACGCGAGCGCGTTGGCGAGGAGGTGTCCGATGCCGCCGTGGGCGTAGACACTCGTCACGAGCGTCCACGGGTGGTGTGCGAGCGGCAGGCTCAACGCGAACGCCCCGGCCCCGACCCCGGCGACGCCAACGAGCGATTGGACGGCGAACGTCACGAGACAGAGCGAAAGCGTCGTGAGCGTCGGGCGACCGTCCATACCGGTCGTTGGTTCCGGAGCGGCTTAATACTGGAGTTCCTCGGTGTAGTGATCGAGAAGCAACACGGCCACGACCCCACCGATCGCCGGGCCCAAAACCGCGAGGACGGTTCCCGACGACGCCGCGGCGACGTTCTCTCTCACCTCGCGGATCGGCAGCCTGAGCGCACCGACCATCAGGCTGACGAGGAAGACGAACGTCGCCTCCCGGTACCGCTCGAGGGCGGCCCGGACGGCGTATGCGACCGAAAACAACCCCACCAGCGCGCCGGAGACGAACACCGCAAAGGGGACGAGTGCGTCGACGAGCGCCCCCGGATTCCCGGCGGCGGCGGCGCCGATACCCTCAAAAACACCCCGCGGAATCCCGCTGACGTACTCGTATTGGCCCATGATGAGCAACAGGAACGCGCCGGAGATCCCCGGGAGGATCATCGCGGAGATCGCTATCGAACCGGCGACGAACAGCGTCGGAAGCGTCGTCGTTCTCGTGACCGCGAGGGAGGGGTCCGTAACGAGAAACGCGATCAGAAATCCGCCCGCCGCGACGAGGACTCGACGCCGAGTCCCGACCTCGACGTACCGGTACAACACGGCCGCGGACGCGCCGATGAGGCCGAAAAAGAAGGCGTACGTCGGTGCGGGATACCGCGTGACGGCGACGTTCATCACCGTAGCGACCGTCGCGGCCGCCGACACCACACCCGCGCCGAGGACGAACAGGAACGGCGCGTCGACACGAAGAAGGTCGGCGGCGAGTTCGGCACGCCCCTCGGCGGTGTCAATCGACCGAAACCGGCGGACGACCGCCGGGTCGAGTGCGGTCAATGCGGCTATCAACCGCTCGTAAATCCCGAGTATGACGGCGATCGTCCCGCCCGAGACTCCCGGAACCGTATCGGCCGCGCCCATGCATGCGCCCTTTAGATACACCGAGAGCCACGCTCTGAACCCGGCACCGTCGCTCATTCACGGCGTCCGCGTTGTTCGACGCTCCGCAACCACGTCCTCCCCGGAGTCGTCGGTTTCCTCGCCGCCGTCGGCGGTCGGTTCCTCGATCGGCTCGTCCTCGATATCGGGGCTTTCGAGCTCGACGGTGACTGGCGTCTCGTCCTCACCGATGATCTGCCCCTCGGTAACGTCGGCTTCGTCGAAGGCGAGTTGATCCGGCGCGATGAACCGATAGGTGCCGTTCGCGCGTACGTCGACGTTCGTGTGTCCGGTTTCCGGACCGAACTCGTCGTAGCCGGTCGTCGAGTACGGGAGCGTCATCTCGAAGTTCCCGTCGGCGTCGGTGTCGGCGTACTGCGTGTAGGTGAACGTCTCCCCGGTCGAGTCGATCTCCATCTCAACGGCCGCCTGGACCTCCGTTTCAGCGGGGCCGGTTCCCTGGACCGTCGCACCGTCGACTCGCTCGAACGTCTTCACCCAGGAGTCGGTCCCGCCCAGGGACGCTCCGCCGAGGACTCGATCGAACGGCGACTGTGCGACCGGCCCGCCGGCGTGGACCAGCCGGAAGTGTTCCAGCGCGTCGACGCGTTCGGCCGGCTGGCCGAAGATCCCGCCGTGGACGACGGTCGGATCGGTTTCGGCGGCTTCGCGGGCGGCTTCGGGGCTATCGTGCTGTTCGAAGAGGTCCTCGGGGCCCGTCGTGCCTTCCGGAATCGTCGCTATGCCTTCCTCTTCGAAGTACTCCCCGAAGTTGACCGTCACCGTCCCGGCGTCCTGTGCGCTTCCGTGGTGTTGGTAGAGCCGAACGCGCATGCTTTCGTACCCGCGCTGGGTGTGGGTGCCGTAGAGCCGCTGTCCGGTCTCGGGGTTGACGACCTGAATCCCGACGTCGCCGCTTGAGATGTCGTGTCGGGATTCGAACGCCGTCGGCGCGCCGTATTTTTGAGTTCCGGCGTAGCCGAGTTGGTAGTCAACCATCACGTACTGGACGCCCTCGCCCTCGCCGACGTCCTCGTCGAGTCCGTCCAAGGCGGCGACCTCGTCGTCGGCCAACAGGAAGTCGGCGGACTCCGTCGCGTGCTGTTGGTGGGGGTTCGCGACCGGGATCCGCTCCCCGCGGGTCGTTATGTAGTGGCCGT
>CAZOFL010000024.1:0-27775 GCA_964579035.1 uncultured Natronomonas sp.
CGCCGTCGTTGATCATGAAGATGTTCTCGCCGGGGCCCTCGGCGACGTTGCCCTCTTTGTTGAGGACGATCGCCTCGACGTAGCCGTTCCGGCGGGCCTCCTCGCCGGCCAGCATGGAGTTGAGATACGGCCCGGTCGCCTTGACGTTGGTCGGGATCATGCTGGAGGCGTGCTTGCGCCACGAGGAGACCATGACGTCGACGCCGTTCTCGATCGCGTTCTCCCCCAGATACGTTCCCCACGGCCAACAGGCGACGATCGTCTTCGAGGGGCAGTCCTTCGGCGAGACGCCAAGGGAGTTGTAGCCGTAGTAGACGAGCGGTCGGATGTAACACGATTCAAGCTCCTGTTCGCGGATGAGCGACAGCGTCGCCTCCGTCAACTCCTCGCGGGTGTGGCCGATCTCGTGATCGAGCACCTTCGCGGAATCGAAGAGTCGATCGAGGTGTTCCTCCCAGCGAAACAGCGCCGGGCCGTCGACGGTATCGTAACACCGAGCCCCCTCGAACACCCCGGTTCCGTAGTGTAGTGAGTGGGTCAACACGTGGGTCTGTGCGTCGTCCCAGTCGACGAACTCGCCGTCCATCCAGATCGTGTCGACGTCCATCTCCTCGAAAGCCATGCTTCGTCTGTGGACCGCGCCCGTAATGAGTGTTGACGATTCGACGGCGCCACGGGGCGCTTGCGGCAGGCGGGTCGGAAATCAGGGGGGTTATGGACGAAGCGGCCCAACGTCGGCCAATGGGAGTGCTCGAAGACAAGGCCCGCGCACGGCTCTTTTATAAATATCTCTCGCAGGTGTACGACACGATAAACCCGTTCATCTGGAATGAGGAAATGCGTGACGAGGCGCTAAAGTGGTTCGGCGTCGAGGCGGGCGACCGCGTCCTCGACGTGGGTTGTGGGACCGGGTTTGCGACCGAGGGGTTGTTGAAACACACCGACGACGTCTGGGGGCTCGACCAGTCGGCCCACCAACTCGAGAAGGCCTTCGAGAAGTTCGGCAAGCGCGGCCGTGTGAAGTTCCACCGCGGCGACGCCGAACGGCTCCCCTTCGCCGCCGACAGCTTCGACGCCTACTGGTCGTCGGGATCGATCGAGTACTGGCCGGACCCCGTCGCCGCGCTCCGGGAGGCCCGCCGGGTGACCAAACCGGGCGCTCCCGTGTTGGTCGTGGGTCCGGACTACCCGAGATCGACGCCGTTCGCGAAACTCGCCGACGCGATCATGCTGTTCTACGACGAGGACGAAGCCGATCGGATGTTCGCCGAGGCGGGTTTCGAGACGTTCGAGCATCGGATCCAACAGCGTGCTCCGGGGACGCCGCGGGCGATCACCACGATCGCGCGGGTTCCCGACCGCGGAGCCACCGCGGACCCGAACTAGACCGTCGCCTCGACCGTCGCAACGCTGTACCCGTTTACGTAGATCCGGATCCGGACGGTGTCTCCCGGGTCGATCGTCGGCTCGTTCGTTCCCGCGATGGTGACCGATGCGGTCTCGCCGGCCCGCCACGGCTCCGTCGTCGCGCTGTTGAACGCCCCCGTCGGGGCGCTTTCGAACCCCGAGGCCGAAAAGAACGGGACCGGCGGCTGTTCGGAGAGTGGCTCGCCGCCGATTTCGACGCGCACGTCGACCGATTCGGGGTCGATCGCGTCGCCACCGTCGTGGGTCACGGACAGTTCGCCGCTCGTGTCGGCCGCCGCATCGAACGTCGCGACGGCCGGCTCCGGCGTCGATCCGACGGGGACAGCCACGGCCACGACTGACGCGAGGACGACTGTGATCGCGAGCAGACTGACGACACCGACGACCGGTGAGATCCCGCGGGTCATGGGCGGTATGGCCACCTTTCACTATTTAAATAACTGCCCGCCGTACTCACCCGAGCGTGGTCTCGATGGTCACCGTCGTATCCCCGCGAGTCGCCGTCACGTTCGTCGTCCCGCGCGGTGCGACCGTCCAGAGCCGATCGTCGCCCGCCGAGCCGATCCGGTCGCCGTTCAGTTCGATCGCGGCGTCGACCGGGTTCCCGCTCGTCGCGTCGACGACGGAGACGCCGAGGGGGCCGCCGGCGCGGGTCGTGTGTACCCGAAGTTCGAGTTCGTCCTCGGTCCGTTCGAGGACGGTAGAGGGGGCGGCCTCCGGATCGATCCGCTGTCGCTCGTGGAGTATGTTCGTCGAACCGCTGTCGAGATACGTTTCGAGCGATCCGTGGGCGTGTGTCGCGCTGAACCGATACAGCCGGACCTGTTCGGGGCCGGTCGCGTCGATCGCGTCGAAGCTGTCGATCGCCCAGGGGTACAGTTCGGTGAACCGATCGAGGGCAGGCGAAGGGTTTCCGCCGTACTGGTCGCCGATCGACTCCGTCTTGGCACTCGGGTCGTGTGCCTCCCGAACGTACGTGTCGTCCCGCCGATCGAGGGCCGCGAGAACGATGCCGTCGCCCGCCGTTTCGACGTGGACTCTGCGGTCGCCGGTACCGGCGGCGGCGTCCGACAGTTCCGCCCTGACGGGGCCGGTCATCGGGACGAGCCGGACCTGATCGGTCGCCGCGCGTCGGGCCTCGGCGTCCATACCCAGGTCGTCCGCGGTCGCTTCCAGCCACTCGAGCGTTTCGACGGTTACTTCGGCGGACCGGCTCACCGTCGCGAGCGTTCGGAGCAACTCGTGAGTCCCGATCGCTCCCCGATTGTACCGGCTGATCGCGGTCCGTTCCGCCGTCACCAGTCCTGTGATGTATTCGGTGAGCTCCCCGGACGCGTCCCCGACGACGGCCTCGCGTTCGGCATCCGTGTCGGCGTCCTCATAGCGCTGTTCGAGCCGATCGGCGAGGTAGGCGCTCTCGAGGGCTCCGGCGTCCGACTCGATGGCCGCACCGACGTCGAGGGTGGCGGTTCGGCCGTCCGTCCGGTCGATCTCGCCCGCGGCGGGGGCAAGATACTCGGAGGTGTTCTCCGCGGTGAACACCGTCATCGATCCGCCGGTCGTCTCGGTCTCCCCTTGGGGTCCGGCCCCCTCGTCGAGGGCGTCGGCGACGACGACGCCACCGATCGGGGCGACACAGAGGAGGAGGGCAACGACGAGGGCGCGGGTACCGTCCATGTCTCGATGTCTCGACCCCGAGAAATAAAAATCCGCCCGTCATGGGCCGGGAGAGGAAAACGGTCGAGAGCCACCGAAACCGTTTATAAATGGCGGAGACGTTTTATATCGGTATAGAAAGCGTTTTCCCATATCCGTGTCGATCGTTTAGCCATGCAGTATCGGGTCCCCATCCTGCTGTGTGCCCTCCTCCTCGTCTGCGCTCCGATTCTCGGGGCGGCCCCCGTCGCCGGGCAACCGCAAACTGACGGAACCCACCTGGAAGCGCAGCTCCAGCCCGACGGTGACGCGGATTGGGAGGTTACGTTCCTCGTACCGATCGAGACCGACGAGGAGCGCGAGGAGTTCGAGGCGTTCGCGGCTCGGTTCGAGGCGGGTGATGCCGACCTCGATCTCGGAACGGACGCGTTCGAGCGCGCCGCCGCCGAAGCCGCCGCGGCCAGCGGCCGGGAGATGGCGATCGACTCCGTCCGCCGGGACAGCGAGATACGAAGGGGAACCGAGGGCGGCGATGCCGCAGCGGAGTACGGCGTCCTGCGGATCGCGTTCACCTGGGAATCGTTCGCACGGATCGACGACAACGACACGCTGTACGTCGACGACGCGTTCAACACGACCGACGGGACGTGGCTTCCCGGGTTGAGTGCGGAGCAGTCCCTGACGATACGGGGGCCACCGGGGTACGGCGCTCCCTCGACCTCACCGATCGGGGCCGACGATGGCGACCTCCAGTGGGACGGCCCGGCCACGTTCGAGCCCGGCTACTTTACCATCGTGTACGATCCCTCCTCGCCGGGGTCGGCGACCGGTGATCTCTCCAATACGCTCATGCTTGGCGCGTTGGCGCTGAGCGGCGCGGCGCTGCTCCTCGGACTGTATCTGCTCTTGGCACGGCGCCCAACCGACGAGGACTCGGATACACCTCGTGAGGAGCCGTCGGTATCGCCGAACTCGGACGACGATCCGTCCGAGGAGCCGCCGGCCTCGGCCGCCGCCGGGGTCGACGACTCGGACGGGGGTGCCGCTGACGACACCGACGGCGAATCCGGTCCTCCGGACCTCGAACTGCTCTCGGACGAGGAACGCGTCGAGTACCTCCTCGAACGGAACGGCGGGCGGATGAAACAGGCGACTATCGTCAAGGAGACCGGATGGTCGAACGCGAAGGTCTCACAGCTCCTCTCGTCGATGGACGACGCCGACCGGGTCGATAAACTCCGGATCGGTCGCGAGAACCTGATCAGCCTTCCCGGGGAGGGAATCGGCGAACTGGACGACGACAGGTAACCGACCCCTCCCTACTTCGCTCGGTCTTGCGACCTCGCTCGTGGAGGGTAGCGTGGGACCGGAGGTCCCGCACGACTTGAGGCCGGGGACTCCGCCTCGAAAGATGCTGATCCGACCTCGCGACACCGGTGAACACCGTTAATCAAATCCATGGCTGTGACAAACAGCGTACGATTCGGAAACGTTTAACTCCGGACAGTCGTCATATTTGATGACTGGCCATTATGAAAATACTCGTCACTGTCAAAGAGGTTGCCGAGGTCGACGACGAGTTCGATATCTCCGGACTCGACATCGCCGAGGGCTCCCTCGAATACGATCTCAACGAGTGGGACGACTACGCCGTCGAGGAGGCGGTGCAAATAAGCGAAGCGACCGACGATGTGGAAGTCGTCACGGTCACCATCGGCCCCGAACGCGCCGAGGAGACCGTTCGGATGGCGCTCGCGAAGGGGGCCGACCGCGCCGTTCGGGTCTGGGACGACGCTCTCGAGGACGCCCAGTTCCTCGACGTGAGCGCCAAAGCCGACCTCATCGCCGCCGTCGCCGAGGAGGAAGAGCCCGATCTGGTCCTCTCGGGCGTGCAGGCCGGTGACGACTCCAACGGAGCCACGGGTGTTGCCCTTGCCGAACGCCTCGGCTTCGAGTGGGCCGCCGTCGTCAACGAACTCGACCTCGACGCCGGGACGGCAGCCGTCCACCGGGAACTCGAGGGCGGGATCGAGGAACTCACCGACGTCGACCTGCCGGCGGTGTTGACGATCCAGACGGGGATCAACGAACCTCGCTACGCCAGCCTCCGGGGTATCCGGCAGGCCCAGCGCAAGCCCCTCGACGTGAAGTCCCTCGATGACATCGGCCTCGACGAGGGTGTCATCGAGTCGGCCGTCGAGCGCACGTCGATGTACGAACCCGAATCCGAGAGCGACGCCGTCGTCTGGGAGGGCAGCGCCGAGGAGGCGGCCGGCGAACTGGCGGCGTTCCTCCGCGAGAAGGGGGTGGTCGAGGGATGACGGTCCTCGCCGTCACCGAGCACCGCCGTGGCGAACTCCGGGACGTCTCCTTCGAGTTGATCACTGCCGGTCGCGACCTCGCCGACGAACTCGGGACCGACCTCCATCTCGCCGTCATCGGCGGCGACGTCGAGGCGTTCGCGGGGAAACTCAACCGCGACGGCGTCGACACGATCCATACCGTGGCCGAGGGCGAGGAGTTCAACCACGGCGTCTACACGCAGGCGATCGAGCAACTTCACGCCGAACTCGACCCGACCGCGCTCGTGGCTCCGAACTCCGTCAACGGGCTGGACTACGTGCCGGCGGTCGCCGGATCGCTCGATCTCCCGCTCGTGACCGACGTCATCGATCTCGAAGGCGGCGACCCCGTCGAGGTCACCCGCGAACAGTACGGCGGCAAGGTCGAAACGACGTACGACATCGGTTCCGAGCAGTACGCGTTGACGATCCGACCGGCCGAGTGGCCGGCGGCCGAAAGTTCGGGCGACGCCGCGATCGAGACGTTCGACGCGGACATCGACGAGGCGGCGCTCGGGACCACCGTCAACGGCTTCGAGGAGGTCGGCGGCGGCGATGTCGACATCACGGAGGCGGACGTTCTGGTGTCGATCGGACGGGGGATCGAAGAGGAGGAGAACGTCCCGCTCATCGAGGAACTCGCCGACGCACTCGGCGCGACGCTGTCGTCCTCGCGGCCGATCGTCGACAACGGCTGGCTGCCGCAGAACCGCCAGGTGGGTCAGTCCGGCAAAGTCGTCACGCCGGACGTCTACATCGCGATCGGCATCTCCGGCGCTGTCCAACACGTCGCCGGAATGAAAGGCGCGGACACGATCATCGCGATCAACACGGACCCGAACGCGCCGATCTACGACATCGCCGACTACGGGATCGTCGACGATCTCTTCGAGGTCGTCCCCGAGTTGATCGAGTCCTTCGGCGGCGAAGCGCCCGACCTGTAACTCCCGCTTTCCACAACCCCGGTTTTTCGCGTCGCTAACCGTGGCTTCGTCGCTCCCGATACCCGGTTTCCCGGCGAGTGATGCGCAACTCTTTTGTACATATGAATACGTTAATGTACAGTAATGAACACCAGTGAAGGGCTCGCGCCGGCGGTCCGGTCGATCCTCGATGCCGCCGAGGGCCGAACGGGCGGCGACGAGCCGGTGTCGGTGACGCCCCGATCGCTGCCGGCGGCGCTTTCGGCCGCGGCAGCGGCGGGCCACGACCCGGTCATCGCCGAAATAAAGCCGACCAGCCCGACGACCCCGGACGAACGGACCGACGATCCGGTCGCACTCGCCGAGGCGATGGTCGAGGGTGGCGCGGCGGCGCTGTCGGTGTTGACCGAACCCGAACACTTCGGCGGTTCGGCGGCAACGCTCGAGGCGGTCAGATCGGCCGTCGACGTGCCCGTCCTCCGGAAGGACTTCCTCCTCCGGGAGGCACAACTCGACGTCGTCGAGGCTGACGCCGTGTTGCTCATCGCCCGGTTCGTCGACGATCCGGAGGGGCTGATCGCGGCCGCCCGAGACCGGGGATTTCAGGTGCTCGTCGAAACGCATACGCCTGCGGAGTTCGAGACCGCAATCGACGCCGGGGCCGATATCGTCGGGGTGAACAACCGCGATCTGGCGAAACTCGAGGTCGACCTCGGGACGTTCGAGCGCGTCGTCGACTCGGTTCCGGCAACGGCCCGCGAGAGCGTCACCCTGATAGCCGAAAGCGGCGTACGAACACGGGAAGACGTTTCACGGATGCGGGAGGCTGGGGCCGACGCCGTGCTCGTCGGCTCGGCGATCATGGACGGCGACGTCCGCGAAAACACGGCGCGACTCACCGGCGGCTCTACGGAGTAATACACGATGTCACAACCCGACACCAAATTCGGCGATTACGGCGGCCAGTACGTCCCCGAGGCGTTGATGCCCGCCATCGAGGAACTGACGGATGCATACCAGCGGTACGTCCTCGAGAACGAGGACGGCTTCATGGACGAGTTCCGCGAACGGATCGAGGATTTCGGCGGGCGGCCGACGCCGTTACAGCGTGCCGAACAGCTTTCGGAGCGCTACGGACTCGAGGTGTACCTCAAACGGGAGGATCTGCTTCATGGGGGGGCCCACAAGCTCAACAACGCGCTGGGGCAGGTCCTCCTCGCGAAGTACATGGGCAAAGAGCGGATCATCGCCGAGACGGGCGCCGGCCAACACGGCACCGCGACGGCGATGGCTGCGGCGCACCTCGATATGCCCTGTGAGATCTACATGGGTCGCCGCGACATCAACCGCCAGCGGCCCAACGTGTTTCGGATGCGGCTCAACGGCGCGGCGGTCAACCCCGTCGATATCGGCCGCGGGACGCTCAAGGAGGCCATCAGCGAGACGATGCGCGACTGGGCGACGACCGTCGAAACGACCCACTACGTCATCGGCTCGATCGTCGGTCCCGCGCCGTTTCCGGCGATGGTCCGGGATTTCCATTCGGTCATCTCCGGGGAGATCCGGGCGCAATCGGCCGCGAAGTTCGACGGATTGCCGGGGTCGGTCGTCGCCTGCGCGGGCGGCGGGTCGAACACGATGGGGGCGTTCGCGGAGCTCCTCGACGAGGATGTCGCACTGTACGCCGTCGAGGCCGGCGGGTCGTCGCTGACCGTCGACGAGGAAGCCGGCGTCGCGCCGCACTCGGCGTCGCTGTCGACCGGCGAGGAGGGCGTCCTCCACGGCGCACGGACCAAGCTCCTTCAGGACGGCGACGGGCAGATCATGGAATCACACAGCGTCTCCTCGGGTCTGGACTACTCCGGCGTTGGCCCCCAGCTTTCACACCTCGTCGACGAGGGTCGAGTCATTCCGGTCAACGTCGACGACGACGCGGCACTGGAGGCGTTCCATCGGCTCTCACAGGACGAGGGAATCATCCCTGCCCTGGAGACGGCACACGCGTTCGGCTTCCTCGAGCGCGTCGCCGGACCCGAGGGCGACGGCTCAGTCGAGTTCGAGGAACCGGTCGTCGTCAACGTCTCCGGGCGCGGGGACAAGGACCTCGAAGCGGCGATCGAAGAGACCGAAAAGCGGGACCTGAAGAACGCACCCGAGATGGAGGTCTTCGACGAATGACGCTTGAGGCCGCCTTCGACGAACCGGCGTTCGTGCCGTATCTCGCCGCCGGCGATCCGGACTTCGACTCCTCAATCGAGTACGTCGAGGCGCTCGCCAGCGGCGGTGCGGATGTGATCGAATTGGGCCTTCCCTTTTCGGAGCCGATCGCCGAGGGGCCGACGATCCAGCAGGCGATCGTCCGGTCGCTCGAAGGCGGGATGACGCCCGAACGCTTCTTCGAGTTCGTCGGGGCGCTCGACGTCGATGTCCCGCTCGTCTGTATGACGTACTACAACCTCATCTACCAGTACGGCACGGAGCCGGTCCGATCGTTCGTCGAGCGGGCCGCCGAGGTCGGCATCGAGGGGTTCGTCGTCCCGGATCTGCCGGCAGAGGAGGCCGACCTGCTCCGGGACGTCTGCGACGAGCACGGGCTCGATCTGATATTCATCGTCGCGCCGACGACGGCGGGCGATCGGCTCGAACGGATCATGAGCCAGGTTTCGGGGTACGTGTACGTGCAGGCCCGGCTCGGCGTCACCGGCGCGCGCGACTCGCTTTCGGATCACACGGAAGCGACGCTCGGCCGACTCGACGGGTACGACGTTCCCAAGGCGGTCGGATTCGGCATCTCGACGGGCGAACACGCCGAGTCGGTCGTCGCCGCCGGCGCGGACGGCGTCATCGTCGGTTCCGCTTTGGTCGACATCGTCGCCGAGGGCCACGGGAACGACGAACCGGCCGACGTCGTCGCGGCGAGACTCGAGTCACTCGCCCGTGAGCTGAAAGCCGGCGCTCTCGACGGCGGGCAACGCCGTCCGCGACCGGAACGAACTTGACGGAACCTCCCACACTCACAGACACCATGACACCAGGGATCACCGCACGCCTGCAACGGATCGGGACGGACGGCCGCTACGTCGTCGTCCCGATGGACCACGGGGTCACGCTTGGGGCGGTAAAGGGGCTCAAGAACATCGAATCGACCATCGACGCCATCACCCGCGGCGGTGCCGACTCGGTGTTGACACAGAAGGGGATCGCCCGCCGCGTCCACGGCAACAAGAACGGCGCGGGTTACATCACCCACCTGAACGGGTCGACCGCCGCCGGTCCCGACGAGAACGACAAACGGGTCACCGGCTCCGTCGAGGCCGCCCTTCGGGCCGGGGCCGACGCGGTCTCGTTTCATATCAACGTCGGCTCGCGGCACGAACGGGAGCAGATCGAGGATCTCGGCCGGTTAACCGACGAGGCCGCCCAGTACGGCCTCCCCGTTCTCGCGATGACGTACGCTCGCGGCCCCGACATCGACGGGAGCGACCCCGAAGCGCTCGGCCGCGCCGTCCGGCTGGGCGAGGAGTTGGGCGCCGACCTGATCAAGACCGGCTACAGCGGCGACTCGGAGAGCTTCGAGCACGTCTGTGAATCGACGAACTGCCCGGTGCTCATCGCCGGCGGATCGCCGGACGGTGACCTCGAATCGCTCCAGGACGTCCGCGGCGCGATGGACGCCGGAGGAGCCGGCGTCTCGATGGGACGGACGATCTTCCAGCACGACGACCCCGAACGGATCGCCCACGCCGTCGCCTTGGTCGTTCACGAGGACTGTTCGGCCGTCGACGCGCTCGAACGAGCGGGGTTGGCGGGCGGTCGTTGACATCCTCCCCGCGCTACCCTCGACAAGCGAGGTCGAAAGACCGAACGACGAAGGGAGGGGCCGGTTACCGGCGTCGCAGCCGTCGGGTATATTGATATGTACACCCTCGGTTATATTTACCTTCACCTCGCAGGTATTCTTGAGGATAAACTATGACAATGGATGTCCAACTCAACCGACGCGATATGGTCAAAGCGACCGGCGGGAGCGCACTCGCCGCCGCGTTGGCCGGCTGTTCCGCACTCCTCGGCGAAGAGGACGGGAACGGCGGCCAGCCACAGACCGACGACATACCGGACGAACCGATCGAAGCCGGACTCCAGACGTTCCGGGAGGGCGCACCGGCCGTTCTGGGGCTGCAGGCCGAGTACGGCTGCCGGACGGCCGTTCGTCGGATCAACGAGGTCGGCGGGATCGCCGGTCGGGAAATCGAACTCGACGTCGTCGAGGAGGCCGGCGGGGCGATCGAGAACTACACTCGGTTCGTCGACGAGGGCAAAGACGTCACGTTCGGACCGATCTCCAGCGGGAGTCACGAGGAGATGGTGCCCGTCGTTGAGGAGCAAGGCGTAATCAACATCGCGACGGACGGGACGGTGACGGATCTGTACGAGGAAAGCTTCCCGGATCCCCAGTACTCCTTCCGAACGCAGAACCACGACGTGATGGAGGCCGTCGCCGCCGCACGGGCCGCCGTCAGGGACCTCGGTGCGGACAACATCGACACGTTCGCCAACATCAACCCGAACTACACCTTCGGGTACGACGAACGCGAAGTGTTCAACGCGGCGATCGAGAGCCTGACCGGGGCCGAGGAAGTCTACGAGGGCTACCCCGACCTCGGGGCCGACGACATGTCCTCACACGTGACGGCAGTCTCGAACGAGGAGCCGGACGTGCTGTTCACCAGTTGCTGGGGCGGGGACGCGACCCTGCTTCTCGATCAGGGCCAATCGCAGGGTCTGTTCGACGACGTCGGCGTCAGCGTCGGCACCGTCTGGTACGGCTCGGTCAACGACCTCACCGAGAGCGACATCGAGGGGAACCTCTGGGGCGGCTCCCGGAACTACTACTGGGACTCACCCCGGATGGATCAGTGGCCGCCGGGTCAGGAACTGTTCGACGAGGCACGGGCCGAACACGACGTGGTCCCGACCGCACACTTCATGAGCGGCTACGCGCCCGTCACCGCGTGGGCGACCGCCGTCGAGAAGGCGGTCCAACTCGTCGGCGGCTGGCCGACGCAGGAACAGATCGCCGCGACCCTGGAGAACCACGGCTTCTACACGCCGGCCGGCTACCACACCATCGGCCCGGACCACCAGGGCTACTCGACGGCCCACTTCGGCCGTATGGCCTGGGACGACGGGATGGGTGTCGCAGTGCTAGAGGACGTGGAAGCGATCCCGCCGAGCCACGTGTCGCCGCCGCAGGGCACGACGACGCTTGACTGGATCGAGAGCTGGTAACCGCTCTCAACTGATTTTATTTATGAGCGAAAGACTACGGTTCGAAACAACATTGCTCCCGGACGGTGTCCGGTATGCTTGAATCCGCACTGTTCGTCTCGCCCGGCCTGTTCGTCGAACAGACGCTCAACGGGCTGTTCTTCGGGTTCATTCTGTTCATGATCGCGACCGGGCTGACGATCATCTTCGGGGTTCTCGGAATACTGAACCTCGCACACGGCGAGTTCTACGCGCTCGGCGCGTTCCTCGTGTTCAGTATCGCGGGGGCGTTCGTCGGGATCATCGGCCCGCCGACCGGGCCGGCCTCTATCGCACTGTTCGCTGTCGTGCTCGTCGTCGCCATCCTCCTTTCGGCGGCGATACTGTTGCCGGTGAGTGCGATCATCGAGACGATTTTCATCAGGCCGATCTACGATCGGAAGGAAGTGTATCAACTGCTTTTGACCTACGCGTTGCTGTTGATGCTCGTCGACACGCTGTTGTTCATCTGGGGCGGTGCACCGCGTCGACTCCAGGGTGTTTTCAGCACGGTCAACCGGATTCCGACGACCGAACTTGTCGGGTTTAGCTATCCGAGCTACAACATCCTCGCCATCTTCGTCGGGTTCGGTGTGTTCGGCTTCCTCATCTGGTTCTTCGAGCGAACGAAGACGGGCCGTATCGTCCGTGCGACCGCGATCAACCGGGAAGCGGCGACGGCCATGGGCGTCAGCACCGATCGAGTGTTCACGCTCGTGTTCGCGATGGGCGGGTTTTTCGCCGGGTTCGCCGGCGCGATCCACGGTGCGGGACCGATCTCGGCCAACGTCGAGATGGGTGTCAACCCGCTCGTGCTCTCCTTCGTCGTTATCGTCGTCGGCGGCCTCGGATCGATAAAGGGCGCGTTCGTCGGCGCGATCGTTATCGGCCTCGCGAGCCGGTGGGCAATCTTGCTGTATCCGCCGGCCGAGTTGGCCGCGCCGTTCGGCATCATGATCGCTGTACTACTGCTGAGACCGCAAGGTCTCTACGGAACCTGGGGTGAGATCGAATGAGCACTGACGAGGCCGACGCGGACGGACCGCGCCGGTTCCGCCTGATGAAGGGACTCAAGCTAACGGCGAGACAACTCGTGTATATCGTTTTGGGCGTTCTCGCGCTGTTTCTCATCCCCGAAATCCAGCATCTCCATCCCGACCTCCGGGTCCAGACCGTGTATCTCGGAATCTGTTGGGGAATCGCGGCACTCGGGTTGAACCTGCTGTTGCGGCACACCGAACTCGTTTCGTTCGGCCACGCCGCGTACTTCGGCGGTGGCGCTTACGGTGCGGCTCTCGCCGCACAGTACGCCGGGATCGAGGAAGCGTTCCTCCTCGTGATCGTCGGCGTGTTGCTCGCGACGACGCTTGCGGTCCTCATCGGATGGCTCGTGTCGGGCTATCTCGACATCTACTTCGCGTTGATCACGCTCGCGTTCAATCAGTTGCTCTTTGCCATCGTGATGGGAAGCCCACGGGTGCTTGGGTCCGACGACGGGCTCGGTGCCCGCCCGGCGGGCGAACTCGTGCGGCCGACGGTGTTCGGGCTCGAACTCACCTCGGCCCAATACGAGGTGTTGACGTACTACATACTGATCGTCGTCCTCCTCATCACGCTCGTGGTGACGTGGCGGCTGATCAACTCGCCGTTCGGTCGCGCACTCGACGCGATCGGGCAGGACCGGACCCGAGCCCGATTCATCGGGATACCGGTCAAAAAGTACGTCTGGACCACGTTCGTCGTTTCGGCGGTGTACGGTGGGATGGCCGGCGGACTCTACACCGTCAGCCAACTCCACGTCCGCCCCGGGAACACGCTGTTCGTGCTCCGGTCCGGTGAGATCCTGTTCATGGCCATCCTCGGTGGGTTCCAGACGCTTTTGGGGCCGGTCATCGGTGGAATCATCCTGACCTACATGCTCACCGAACTCCGGTTCGCGACCGAGTACTGGGAGTTCCTGACGGGATTCGTGCTGCTTCTCGTCGTCTTCCTGATGCCGAACGGCGTCATCGGATCGGCACCGGCGATCGTCGGCGGAATCAAAGAGCGCGCACGCAATCCGGGGATGATCCCGGATGACGTGAGCTTCCTCAGCGGGTTGCTCAGATCGAAGCTGAGCGATGCGGCTGAGACGACGAAAATCCTGCTGTTTGGGGTGAAATAAGATGCTTGAGGCACGCAATCTCGTAAAGGAGTTCGGTAAACTCCGCGCGACCGACGACGTATCGCTGCAGTTCGGTGCCGAGGAGGGCGAGATGGTGTTCATCGTCGGCCCGAACGGCGCCGGCAAGACCACGCTCATCAACCTCCTGACCGGGCTGTTGGAGCCCGACGAGGGATCGGTTGTGATGCACGAAACGACCGATGACGGAACGGTCGAGCGCGACATCACGGATATGCGGCCCGACAAACGGGTCAAAGAGGGGCTCGTCAGGAGCTTCCAGATCGTCCACCTCTTCGAGGAGATGACTGTCCGGGAGAACATCCGGACGGCCGCGCTGTCGAACCACGGCAAGTTCAGCGAGGTCCGGAGCCTCGACGACGAACACGAGGTCGTCGAGTCCGACGTCGACGATCTCATCGAACAGTTCCGCCTGGAGGACGTCGCCGACGAGGTCGCCGACACCCTCCCACACGGCGATCGAAAGCTCCTGGACGTGGCGATCTCCTTCGCGCTCGAACCGAACTATCTGCTTCTCGACGAGCCGACGTCCGGCGTCGGGTCCGAGGAGAAAGAGTACGTCATCGAGACGGTCGTCGAGGCGAGCAAAGAGCAGAACGTCTCGACGGTTACCATCGAACACGACATGGATATCGTCAGAAACTACGCGGACCGGATGGTCGCGCTCGTCGAAGGGAGCGTGTTCAGGGAGGGGCCGCCGACGCTTCTGGACACCGACGCGGATCTCCGTCGCACCCTGTTGGGGGTGAGCGACGATGAGTGAGTCGCTTCTGGAACTCGAGAACAACCACGCGATGGTGCAGGGGTTCGAGGTGACACACGGGATCGACCTGACAGTCAACGAGGGCGAGGCGGTCGGCCTCGTCGGTCGAAACGGTGCCGGCAAGACCTCGACGTTCCGGGGAGTAATGGGACTCACCCCGCTCAGGGAGGGTTCGGTCCGGTACGCCGGCGAGGAGCTCACGGAGCTCCGAGCGGAAGTCATTCCGACCCGCGGTATCGGTTACCAGCCCGAGAACCGCGATCTGTTCACCGGAATGTCCGTCGAGGAGAACTTCCGGCTGCCGATCTGGACCTCGGGGAAGGCGCGCGGAATCGACGACGAGGACGCGATGGTCGAGAGCATCTTCGACATCTTCGACGAACTCGACCACAGACGCGATACCGAAGTCCAGAACCTAAGCGGCGGGCAGGCGAAGATGTGTGCGATCGGCCGCGCGATGGCGCTCGATCCCGACCTGTTGATACTCGATGAACCGCTTGAGGGGCTCGCTCCGATCGTCGTCGAGAACGTGAAAAAATACATCCACAAGATCATCGACAGCGGGGTCTCCGTGCTCATCGCCGAATCGAACGCGAGCCATATCCCCGAAATCGTCGACCGGATGTACGTCATCGAACGCGGTGCCATCGTCGACAGCGGCGACCCGGCGGTGTTGATGAAAGACGAGGAGATTCAGGAGATGATGCAGGGCGGGGGCGGATAGCTTCGCTCCACGACCGCGTGGATGCGGCCCACCCTCGTGGTAGCGCGACCCTCGGAACCCTTATACGTCGAACGGCTGTACGTTTGTTTGTAATGGCAAACGGAAAAGTTGATTTCTTCAACGATACTGGCGGCTACGGTTTCATCTCGACTGACGACTCGGACGAGGACGTGTTTTTCCACATGGAGGACGTCGACGGCCCGGATCTCGAGGAAGGACAGGACATCGATTTCGACATCGAGGACGCCCCCAAGGGCCCCCGAGCGTCGAACATCGTTCGTAACTGATCGGCGACGGACTCCGGTTCGTAACTAACTACAAACCAATCGGCGGCGGACGTCCCGTCCGCAACTGATCTCAAAACTGCCCAGCGGCGGGCACCCCGTTCGCGGCTGGATTCATAAAAAGCGATAGCGACCCGTACCGACCGTTCACTCCTCGGTCTCCTCGCGGCGGGCGAGCCCGGCCAGATGCGGCGCTTCCTCGACGATGATCTCCTCGGTTCCGAGCCGAACCGCGTTCTCGCTGCCCGGCAGACAGAACACGGGGACGCCGTCGACGATGCCGGCCGTCGCGCGCGTTCCGACGACTTTTGTCCCGATCTCCTCGCGGGAGAGCGCCCGGAACAGTTCGCCGAAGCCGGGGAGGTGCTTCTCGAACAGCGGTTCGACCGCCTCGACAGTCACGTCATCGGGTGTGACGCCGGTTCCGCCGGTGGTGACGACGCAGTCGGTGTCGCCCCTGTCAGCGAGGCGATCGACCGTGTTCTGGACGGAGTCGAAGTCATCGTTTATGAGCTCCCGGACGGACACCGCGTGCCCAGCCGCCTCGACCGCCTCGCCGATCGCCTCCCCGGATGCGTCCTCGCCGGTGCCACGACTCGAGGAGACGGTTACCACGGCGAACCCGAGGTCGTGGCGGTCGTGGCGGTGGTGGCCATGTTCGTGATCGTGGCTGTCGTGCCCGTGCTCGTGGTGGTCACCGTTTCCGTCGCCGTCCGTCGCTTTGTGTTCGTCCATACCGATATCACGTCGATGGGCGGCAAAAAAGACAGGTTCGGAACTGCCCGCCTGCCGAACTCCGCTAGAGTTTTGCACCCTCGGAACTCAGTTGCATCGCATGAAAGCCATTTATTACGAAGAGCACGGTTCGGCTGACGTACTCAACTACGGCGAGTTCTCCGACCCGGAGCTCGGCCCCGAGGAAGTCCTCGTCGAGATCGAGGCGGGCGGGCTGAACCACCTCGACGTCTGGACCCGTAAAGGGATGCCGAGCCCCGAGGAGATGCCACACATTCCGGGTAGCGACGGCGCGGGCGTCGTCAGCGAGGTCGGCGACCGGGTCACGCGGTTCGAAGTCGGTGACCGCGTCGTCGTCGACCCCGGGCTCTACTGCGGCGAGTGTGAGTTCTGCCGGGACGGCGAGCAGTCGATGTGCGTCGACTACAAGATGATCGGCGAGCACGTCCGCGGCGTCCACAGCGAGTTCGCCGCAGTCCCCGAGGACAACCTCATCGAACTCCCCGAGGGGATCGACTTCGCCACCGCCGCCTCGGCCCCGCTCGTCTTCCAGACCTCCTGGCGAATGCTTCGGACGCGCGTCGATATCGACCAGTCCGACAGCGTCTTGGTGTTGGGTGCCTCCGGCGGCGTCGGCCACGCCTGCGTCCAGATCGCGGCCAACGAGGGCTGTGAGGTGTTCGCGACCGCTTCCTCCGAGAAGAAACTCGAGTACGCCCGCGAGTGCGGCGCCGATCACCTCATCAACTACGAGGAGGAGGACTTCGCCGAAGCGATCAAGGAACTCACCGACGGCCGCGGGGTCGACGTGGTCGTCGACCACGTCGGCGCGGCCACGTGGGACAACTCGCTCAGCGCGGCCGCAAACGGCGGCAGCATCGTCACCTGCGGGGCGACGTCGGGCGTCTCCCCGGAGACGAACATTCCGAAGGTGTTCTGGAAACAACTCGACATCCTCGGATCGACGATGGGGACGCCGGGGGAGATGGACGACGTGATGGCGAAGGTGTTCGACGGGACGTTCGAACCGCGCGTCCGAAAGGTGCTGCCGATGAGCGAGGTCGCGAAAGCGCACGAAATGCTCGAATCCCGGGACGGCTTCGGCTCCGTGGTCGTCGTCCCGGACGAAAAGTACGACGCCGACGATTACGAGTGATGCTATTGCCGAGGGACGATCCGACTCCGGACACTCGACCGCGATGACGGGCGACGCCGATTCCGAGAAGCCACTCGTGACCCATCCCGACGAGGTCGAACGGGAGTTCGACTGGCGCGGGTGGACCCTCGTCGCCGTCGTCTTCATCGCGTTCCTCGTCGTCCCCGGACTGATATACCTCTACCCGCGCGTCCCGTCGACGTTCGGGCTGACGTTCTGGGACGCTTACCTCGTGCTCCCGATGATCCCCGCACTCATCCTCGGCCTCCTCGCGGTGTGGGCGACGACGCGCCCGTAGCGTCCCGCCGGACCGCGGAACCCTTTTTTACGGCCCCGTCGTGCTCCGCGATATGACTTCGACGGAAGCGATCGCGCGCTTCGCCGCCGACATCGAATACGACCGGCTTCCGCCCGACGTTCGTGAGGCCACGAAGCGGCGGCTCCTCGATGCCCTCGGCGTCGGTCTCCGGCACCGTGACTCGCGGCCCGTTGAATCCGTTCGACGGGGGCTGTTGTCAGAGGTCGGGGAGAATACCGGCGCGAGCCGCCTGTGGGGATCGCCGGCGACCGCGTCCGCATCGCGGGCGGCGACGATCAACGCCGTCTCCGTCGCGTCGGGCAACGGACCGACGTTTCTGACGCCGACGCCCGCCCGGGCCGGTGGATCGATCGTGGCTGTCCTGGCGGCCGCCGACAGCCAGGGGGCAACCGGGGAGGAGACGATCGCCGGAATCGCGACCGCGCTCGAACTCCACGGCGAGTGTGCCCGGAACGCGCCGCTGGACGGGTGGGATCCCGCGACGCATACGGCGGTCGCCGCAGCTGTCGGAGCGGGGCGGACGGTGGGGTTAGAGGAGCCGGCACTGGAACACGCGGCCGGGATCGCCGCGAGCCGCGTGACGCTTTCGGTCGGCTCGGCGACCGATCCGGTGCCGACCGGGACCGCGGCTTCGGCCGGGCTTCAAGCGTGTTCGCTTGCGGAGAGTGGTGTCACGGCCGCGGACGCGCTGTCCGCGCCGAACGGCTGGCACGACCTCGTCGGCCCGTTCGACCTCGATTTCGATTTCGGGTGCGAGCGCGTCCGCGATACCGCCGTGCTCCCCTACGACGCGACGCCATACGAACAGCCGGCGATCGGGGCGGCGATCGAACTCGCAAGCGACGAGCCGGTCGACCCGGCCGACATCGACGCCGTCACCGTCGAGACGTTCGATGCGGCGGTCGAGGGGATCGATCCCGGGCGGATCGCCGCCGCGCTCGTCGATCGGGAACTCGCCGTCTACTACGGCATGCGAACCGATCTCAAGCCAATCGCCGAATCGGTGACCGTCGATGCGGTCGAGGAACTGACAGAACGGGCCGAACGCGGTGGGTTCCCGGCTCGTGTCGCGGTCGAAGCGCGGGACGGGACCGTCTCCGAATCGAGCGTCGAGGGGTTCGACGGCCACCCGTCGACGCCGGCTTCCTGGGGGACAGTCGAGGAGAAGTTCCACGCGATCGTCGGCGGGACGTACGACCGCGATCGCCGCGAGGAAATCGTCCGGACGGTGCGGTCCTTCGAGGCCGAGAGCGCGGGCGAACTCGGCCGTTTGCTCGGGTGATCAGGCCGCCGGCTCGGAGCTATCGGCCGACTCCACCGGGGAGGGGGCGACGCCGCCACAGGTTCGGGCGTAGTACCGAAGCCTCGAGCGTGGAATCCCCGCCCGGCGGGCGGCTTCCGCTTCGGTCAGTTTGCCGGTGAGATACCCCAACACCGCTTCCCGAACCTCTGGTTCATTCATCGTTGCTGTTCGAGTATTATTTTGACACATACGTAAGTCTTTCTTCGATATGTCGTGATATTCTGGATATACAAAGAGTCACGTCGGGCGTTAGTCGACTTTCGGCTACCGGAGTTATCGGTCCGCGAAATCCCGTCGCATCGCGATTTCGAACCACGGGCAGAGACGGAGTTGGCGGTACCACCGCGGGTTCTCGTAGAGCCGTTCGTACGGGACCCACATCACGCCCGCGACCTCCGTTTCGTCCGGATCGAGCGTCCGGTCCTCGAGCGTACACTGGAGGACGGAACAGACCTCCCACTCCAGTCCGTCGTTCAGATAGTAGCGTTTGTACTCGAATTTGTCCGTCACCCGGAGGTCGTCGTACTGGTCGGGGGTGACGCCGAGTTCCTCCTCGAGGCGCTCGCTCGTCGCCTCGAGTTGGGTCTGGCCCTCGACCGGGTGGGAGGCGACGGTTCCGTCCCAGTGGGTGTCCCAGAGGCGCTTCTCCGGCGCCCGCTGTGCCAGGAGGACGTTCCCCTCGCCGTCGAAGACGAGCACGGTAAAGGCGCGGTGCCGGATCCCGTCGCCGGTGTGGGCTTCGAGGCGGTTCACCAGCCCTTCCGGGCTGTCGTCGGCGTCGACCGCGATCACGTCCTGCCCGGCGTTTTCGTGTTCGATCTTCGAATCCGATCCCACACCGGACGGCTCGATATCGTCGGAACTCATGCCGTTTCAAACGAACGACGCCGTTAAGGAGGCTTCGACTCACCGAAAAACGGCCGGATCAACCGAGTTTCTCGTCGAGGATGAGCCGCGTCTTCGTCGAGACGACGTCGTCGGTCTCTCGTGCGCGGGTTATGAGATCGTTGAGCGTCCCCGTGTCGGTCGTATCGACGACGACGACGATGTCCTCCTCGCCCGAGACCTGCCAGACGAAATCGACCTCCCCCCACTCGGCCATCCGCTCGGACATCGCCCCGGTGTCGACGTCGACTGCGACCCCGATCTCGACCATGGCCTTCACGTTTCCCGTCCGGGTCGCCACGGTGAAGCGTTCGATGACCCCATCCTCGAGGAGCTGTTCGACCCGGTTCCGGACGGTCCCCTCCGAGGTTCCGACGCGGTCCGCGATCTCCGTGTACGGGGTCCGGGAGTCGCGACGGAGGATAGCGAGAATGCGCCGATCGAGATCGTCCATCGAGGTGTGACCGTACCCACTCGTCGCACTTACAGATTACGAATTTCGAAACGATCCTTCGAACACAAGCGTTAATTGCGGGTGTGTCATACGCATCTCGTAATGACGAAGGCCTACGTGGCGCTTGCTGACGGTCGCATCATCGAGGCGCGCACGCGTGCTCCCGGTCGCACCCGCGGTGAACTGGTGTTTACGACCGCCTACACCGGCTACGAGGAATCGCTTACGGACCCGAGTTACGAGGAACAGATCCTCACTTTCTCGTACCCCCTGATCGGCAACTACGGCGTCCGCGAGGACCGTTTCGAGTCCGATCGGGTCCACCCTCGCGGCGTCGTCGCCCGGGAACTCACCGAGGACGTCGCACAGTGGCTCGAACGCGATGGCGTTCCCGCCGTCGACAAACTCGACACCCGGGACCTCGTTACCGGTATCCGTGAACAGGGTGCGATGCGGTGTGGGATCGCCGCCGGCCCCGAGGCGACGGCCGCCGCCGCCGAGGCGGAACTCGAGGCCTGTAAGGGGATGAGCGAACACACCGACATCGGATCGCAGGTCTCGATCGGGACGCCGGAGACGTACAACCCCGACGGTGAGGGCCCAACCGTCGCGCTCGTCGACTGCGGCGCGAAGGGGTCGATCGCCAGCTCGCTCGTCGAACGGGACGCCGTCGTCGAGAAGCTCCCCTACGACGCGACAGTCGCGGACGTCGAATCGGTCGATCCGGACCTCCTGTTTATTTCGAACGGCCCCGGCGATCCGGAGAACTTCGAGGCCGCCGCCGCGCTCGTCGAGGAGTACGCCGGCGCCCTCCCGCTTGCGGGGATCTGTCTCGGCCAACAGGTCATCGCGAACGCCCTCGGCGGCGAGACTGAAAAGATGGAGTTCGGCCACCGCGGTGTCAACCAGCCCGTCCGTGATCTCCGCTCGGATAAGGTCGTCATGACGACCCAAAACCACGGCTATACGGTCTCGGAACCGGGCGATCTCGACGTGACACAGATCAACGTCAACGACGACACGCCGGAAGGACTCGAAAGCGACGAACTGGGGATCATCACCCGCCAGTACCACCCCGAAGCGAACCCCGGCCCCCACGACACGCTCGGGTTTTTCGACGACGTGCTCTCGATGACCGATTCCCCGCCGACGGCGGAACGGTAACTTCCCCGGGCGGCGGATCGGCTCACAGCGCACCCAAAAAAGCGAAACATTGCCGCCGGACCGACGACGTCAGCTGTCGGCACTCGATTCCGTCGTCGCTGCCGGGTTCCGAAGCACCGAGGCCCCCCCGGCAGCGACGGCCCCGACGAGGAGGGCGATCACGCTTGCGGCGTTCAGAAACGCCGTCGCGCCGACCCGGACCTTTCCGAAAATTTCGAGCGGGACGGTCGTCGTTCCCGACCCCGCCAAAAAGAAGGTAATAAGAAACTCGTTGAACGACAGCGCGAAACAGAACAGGGCGCTCGCGGCCAGCGCCGGAAAAAGCAACGGCAGCGTCACCGTCCGGAACACCGCCGTCCGCCCGGCGCCGAGGTCCCGGGCAGCCTCCGGAAGCTTCGGGTCCAGTTCGGCGTACCGTGCGGCGATGAGGAACGTGCTGAACGGGAGTACCCAAAAGAGATGCCCCAGTGCAACCGGCACGACTCCGAACCCGACACCGAGGCGGTCGGCGCTGATCCCGATTCCGAAGGCGACCACGACCGTCGGCACGAAAAGCGGCAACGCGATGACCGCCGCAACGCCAGCACGGACGGAGGCGGAGAGACCGCTTCGGGTGATGCTGTAGGCGCCTGCCAACCCGAGCCCGGTTCCGAAGACGGCCGCGAACACCCCCAACCCGAGGCTCGTAAGCATACTCCTGACGAAGCGACGATCGGCGAACACCTCGCCGTACCACCGGAGCGAGATCCCTTCGATAGGGATTGTCGGCTGTGCGTTCGGCGAGAAAGACAGGTACACCACAGCGGCGACTGGAACGTAGAGAAAACAGAAAGTTACGAGAACAACCGCTCCGGGAAACCGACCGGCACCGCGAACGAGCAGACGATCGATCCGCCCTACCATCGTTTTAACTCCCGCCCGACCCGCGGCACCCGTGTGGCGAGTGCGAACCCGATTACGACGATACAGAGAAAGACGACCGAGATGGCCGCCCCGAGCCCGAAGTCGAAGAACTCCTGAAACGCCTCGACCACGAGCGTCGCGATCATCACCTCACCGGGGCCGCCGAGTATCTCCGGGGTTGCGTACGCGCCTGCGATACGAGCGTAGACGATCACCGCTCCTGCGACCGCCCCCGGGAACGTCCGCGGCAGGACCACGTCGACGACGACGCGTCGGTTCGTCGCCCCGAGATCCCGCGCCGCTTCCATCAGCCGGCCGTCGAACCGTTCCATCGATACGTACAGCGTCAACACGACGTACGGTAAATAAATGTACACGAAGCCGATGAAAACGGAGAGATCGCTGAAGAGGAGCCCGAGGGGCTCGTTGATGAGGCCGGCGCCGATAGCCGCTTTATTCATGATGCCGCCCCTGGCGAGGATCCAGATCCACGCGTAGTTGAGTACGACGTAGTTGAGCCAAAGCGGGAGCGTGAGCCCAACGAGGGCCGGGAGCCGAAACCGGGCCGGACAGCGGTGGGCGAGCCAGTACGTCACCGGGTACGCGATCACGAGGCAACTCACCGTCACCGCTGCGCCCATGCCGAGCGAGTATAAAAGCGTCTGTCGGTACAGCGGGGCTGTCGCCCTGACGTAGTTTTCGGCCGACACCCCCGGACCGATGCTCTCGACGAACAGGACGATGAGCGGGAACACGCCGAGAAGCACGGCGAGGGTTACTGGACCGCTTGCAAGCAACGCCTCTCGGAGCCGTCCGGAGCGATCAGCTACGGACATCGTTCACCAGCACGGCACGGTCGACGGTGAAGTTGACGTCCTGGCCGGATCGGACTGTCGGCTCAACGCCCGTTCGTCCCGTCCGTTCCTGGCCGGTATCGCCCCGCACGGTCACCGTCTCACCTCCTTCGACCTCGATCGTCGCTTGTCGGTAGAACCCTTTATACGCTGTTTCCCGGACGGTCCCGGCGAACGGCCCGGTTCCGATCGAGATCGCCTCCGGCCGGACAGCAACGGTGACTGATTTTCCGGGCGATGGGTCGGAGTGCCCCGTGGCAGCCTCGATTGTCCCCGCCGGGGTCTCGACAGTTACCGTCCGCCCGTCGGTCCCAGTCACGGTCCCGCGGAACGTCGCTGCATCACCCAGAAACTCCGCGACGAACCGGGACGCGGGTCGTTCATAGAGCCGCTGCGGTTCACCGATGTCGACGATCCGCCCCCCGTGCATGACGCCGATCCGATCGGACATACTCATCGCGCTCTCCTGATCGTGAGTCACATACAGAAACGCCGTTCCCGAATCCCGCTGGATCCGTTTGAGTTCGGACCGCATCTCCCCTCGAAGCGCGCGGTCCAGCGACGAAAGCGGTTCGTCAAGCAGTAAGACGGCCGGGTCGTTGACCAGGGCCCGTGCCAAGGCAACCCGCTGTTTTTGTCCGCCGGACAGCGCCGATGGATCCCGGTCACCGGCGCCGGGCAGCGAAACCAACTCCAGGGCTTCCGAGACCCGGTCACGCCGCTCCCGCTTGTCGACACCGCTTCGCGTGAGCCCGTATGCGACGTTCTCCGCGACGGTCATGTGTGGAAATAACACGAGATCTTGGAACACGATGTTCGTATCCCGCTCGCGGGCGGGACGATCGGTAGCCGTCTCGCCGCCGATACGGACGGTACCGCTGTCCGGGCGTTCCAACCCGGCGAGCATCCGGAGGGTCGTGGTCTTCCCACAGCCCGATGGACCGACCAACCCGAGGAACTCCGAGCGCCCTATCTCGAAGCTTACGTCCGCGACGGCCGTCACGTCGGCGAAGGTCTTCCGCAAGCCGTCTGCCTCGAGTGCCGGTGCCGTCCCTCGCGTCATTCGCCGACTCTGGTCTTTGCCTCGCTCCACGTTCGGCTGTACGTTTCGACGAGTTCCGGTGGTTTCGGTTCCTCGTAAATGAACTGGTCGGGATCGTCAAGGCCCAGAACCGACCTATCGATGCCCTGTTCCTCGAAGACGCGCTCGTTCGGCACGGCGATGTTGTTCGGCTCCATGAGCGATCGGTACCCCATCTCGCTTTGCCACTCTTCGATGAACGTGTGCGCGAGATCAGGGTTCTCCGCATCGGCTCGGATCGTATGCTGAATGAACCACGCCTTCGTCCCTTCTTCCGGGAACACCCGCTCGACCGGCAGTCCGTCGTCCTCCATCGCCTGGATCACGTAGTTCCACACCGGCTGGACGCCGACCTCTTCGGTCCGGAGCAACTGTTCGGACTCGCCGCCGTTCCCCCACAGTGCAGCCGTATTGTCCAGCCGATCCATCAGATCCGTCCGGAGCGCGTCGACGTCGAGTTCCGCCTCCGACGCTGGGTTCAGCTCAGCCCCGACGGCCGCGTTCCGGTACAGGACCTGTAGTCGCGCGTCGTCGCGTCCGCCCACGAGTCCCTCGAGGTCGTCGTCCCAGAGGTCGGCCAGTGCCGTTATCTCTCGATCGACAAGCTCCGTATTGACCGCAAGCGGTGTCTGTCCGAAACTACGTGGGACACCGTACACTTGCCCGTCGCTCTCGAAGTAGTCCATCTTGAGAAAGTCGAACACGTCCTCGTACGATGGGATTCGGTCCAGATCGAGCGGTTGTATCAGCTCTTCGTCCATCGCCGGCTTGACGGCGTAGTTGCCGAGCGGCACGACGTCGTAGTCCGCACGCCCGGCCCGTAGCTGTGACAGCGTTTCTGCGGAGCCCTGCGCTGACTGTCGTTCGACCGTTACACCGTGTCTGTCCTCGAATTCCTCTATGACGCCGTCGTTGTACACGTACCCCCAGTCGATGATCCGGAGCGTCTGTGAGCCGTCGCCGCCGAGACACCCGGCAACCCCGACGCCGAGTGCGGTCCCGACGCCACCCAGAAGCGTCCGGCGTGATGTATAGTCGTTCACACGCCCGTTAGGCGTGTTCTGAGTATAAGGAGTCGGAAACCCACAACCCGGTGGCGTAATCAAAGCTGTTATAATTGCCGCCCGGGAAAAAACGCTTCCCGTTCGGTCGATCGGACCTTCGAGGCCCCGCTTCCTTCGGCCTCGCCGCCTCCCTGTCTCGCGGCTTCGCCGCTCTGATTTTCCGAGACCCTCCCTCCGGTGGGACCCCGCTATCCCGTTTCACCCTGTGGTAGCGCGGAGGCCCCGGCCTCAAGAAGCGAGCAACGCGAGCGAGTAGGACGGGGTAGTTTACGAGGACTCCCCACGGTCGGCCTCGCTACCTCCGAGAATCCCGCATCGCTCGACTCTCGCTACTCTACGTACTGATACTTCCGTTCACCCATCCGTCCCCAGCCGTCGAAGACGAACTCCTCGTCGGGGACGGTGAACTCCTCGACGGCGGACTCCTCGTCGTAGTTGTGGGCGTCGTGGACGTCCTCGTACTCCTCGAACGTGAGGTCGTACCTGCCGTCGAGCTGTTCGTCGATGTTGAGGGCCTCGATTTCCTCGAGCCAGTTCTCCTGGATCGTCTCGACGTGGATCTCGGCCTGGGCGCCGGAGCCGTACGAACCGACCAACAGCCGCTCGCCGGCCGCGTCCTCGCCGGCCTCCGCCAGCGACTTGATACCCGAAACGCGGGCGACATGGACCGATCCGGTGTACCAGTTGCCGACGTGTCTGGAGATGTCCAGCGTCGGATCGATCGTCCGGTCGTACCACGTCCGGTAACGCTCGGTCTCTTTGAGCGCGTCGGTATACTCCGTGAGGGCGTCCATGTACGCCTCGTCGTCGTCGAACCCCTCAGGTCGGGGCTGGCGGCCGATTTCGGCGGCGAGTTCGTCCTCGACGTCCGTATCGCGGGTGATATGCCGGTAGGCGAGAACCGCGGCCTTTCGGACCATCCCCGGGAACGGTGTATGGAACGGACCGAGCCGGAAGTCGTCCGGGTGGATCTCCCCGCCGACGCGCTGGTAGTCGATGAGCGCCTCCCGCATCCGGGCCAGATACACGTTCACGGAGCGTTTCCCGTCGACGCTCGGGAACTGCTGTTGGGGTTTCAAAAAGTCCGTCTCGTCGGCCGACCCGAAGCCCTGTTCGCTCGATAACTCGACGAGGTCGGGATCCTCGTCGATCAACATCGCGACCGCGCCGGCACCCTGGGTCGCCTCGCCGGGATCGTCGCGGGCGTACAGCGCGGTGTCCGTCGCGATCACCAGGGCCGCGCGGCCGCGGTTCCGCCCCGCGCGGATCCAGTTGTACGCGTCGTCGACGCTTTGGGTTCCCGAGACGCAGGCGAACTTCCGTTCGCCCTTGTTGGCGTGGTGGAGGTTCCCATCGAACACCTGTTCGAGACAGCCGCCGATGTACGTCGAGACGGGCTTGGAGTGGTCGAACGCCGACTCCGTCGCCACGTCGATCCGGCCGATGTCGTCCAACTCGAGCCCCTTTCGCTCCATCAACCGGTGGGCGGCGTTCGCGCCCATCGTGACGATGTCCTCGTAGGTGTCCGGGAAGGAACTGGCATACAGGCCCAACCCCTTCGTGTACTTTTCGGGCGCGTCGCCCATCTCCGGCGCGAACGTCTCCGCGAGGTCGAGTTTGAGTTTCCCCGTGTGGATCTCGATGGCGTCGATGCCTACGCTTGTCATGTGCGGGGTGTCGTCGTCGGGATATAAGTTATTGTCGGTGAGTGGTTCGACAGTTGACGAACTACCTCGGCCGTACGTGCGAGTATCGCAGTTCTGGCTGGGCTCTCGGCAGCTCCTCAAGTTGGATTCGAGTCACGTTTCTGCTTTCCTCAGACGGGGGGTGAAACGCAGCTTGAGATCCTCCCCGCCCTAAACAGTAGCTACCTTGAGGAAAGTCCGATTCGGCAACTACTGTTCACGCCGGGGAGGATGTCATTCGTTTTCCTCGACCACTTCGGGATCGGCGAGGGCCCGCCCCAGCGAGTCCAGCCCGTTGACCCAGTCGGCGACGAGACCGAACTCGATCTCCTCGGCGATCTCCATCGTTATCTCGTCGCCGTCGACGACCAGCGTGCCGGCCTGCACGCAGTGGGCCAACGCGGTGTCGAGGTCCTCCTCGTCGGCTTCGGCGGCCACGGCGGCCCGGAGGTGTTCCTCGACGGTTCCCTCCGCGGCGGGGCCGCCGACGATGTACTCCTCGGCGGTGTAAAAGGCACAGACGAGCGAGGTCTGGATTCCGTCGACGAGCGTGAGTTTCTCCT
>CAZOFL010000025.1:0-27608 GCA_964579035.1 uncultured Natronomonas sp.
TCATCATGTTGTCGATCGCCGAGAAGACGACGATCCGGCCGTTCTTCGGATCGAGCTCGAAGCCGACTTCGGCGTAGTTCGAACCCGCGACCGCCTTGGGCTCCGGATACCGGTACACGCCGGATCCACCGGAAACGATCCGGACGAACGGCTCCTCGGCGTAACTTCCCCGGAACGCCGTCCAGAGGTCGGCCTTCGAGACGGGGTCGTCGGGGTAGACGTGACAGGTCGCCGAGGCGCCCCGCGTCATGTCGACGGCGTGGGCGCTGAAGGAGACGCCCGTCCCGAGGAACGCCTCGATCTCGGCCTCGTGTCGGTGTCCCGTCGGCGCGTACGGCCGGACGACGCCGGATCGCTCGGGGTGTGAGGAGGCCTCGCCGCCGCCCGCGCCGCCCTCGGAGGAGCCGACCTTCACGTCGACGACGATTCGCTCGCCGCCTGCGAGGATATCGGCGTCGAAAAGCGGTTTCAACCCGAGGATCGACGCGGTCGCGTTACACCCGCCGGAGGCGATCAGCTCCGCGCCCGGCAGGTTCTCGCGGTTGAGTTCCGGCAGGGCGTACTCCGACTCCGCGAGCAGTTCGGGCCGGTCGTGGCCGTCGTACCACTCATCGTACTCGGCCTCCGTGTCGAGTCTGAAGTCCGCGCTCAGATCGACGACGGTGTCGGCGGCCTCGCGGAACGAATCGATATGCTCCATCGAGACGCCGTGTGGCGTACAGGCGAAGAGGACGTCGACCGAGTCGAGATCCTCCGGGTCCGAGAACCGCAGACCCATCTCCCGCAGGTTCGGGTGGACCGAGCCGATCGTCTTGTTCTCGTAGCTCCGGCTCGTCGCCTGGACGACCTCGAAGTCAGGGTGCCCCGAGAGGAGCCGGAGGAGTTCGCCGCCGGTGAAGCCGCTTCCACCGACGACGCTTGCGGTGTACCGTTCCGTCGCCGTCCCGCTCATGCGGTCACCTCGATGTCGTGGACCTTCGCTTCGAGCCAGTCGACGACCGCGGCGGGGACGTCGACCTCCGAGACCTCGTTCAACGCCTTGAACTCGACGGTGTGGTTGACCTCGTGGACGGTGTAGGAGTCGCCCGCCTCCATGAGATCGACGCCGAGCAGGCCGCCGCCGACGGCCCCGGAGGCGCGCTCGACGAGGTCGGCCATCTCGGGAGTGATCTCGATGGCTTCCGTCTCGGCCCCGCGGGCGGCGTTCGTCAGCCAGTGCTCCGAAGAGCGGGCCATCGCCGCGATCGGCTCGCCGTCGGTGGCGACGACGCGGATGTCGCGGCCGGGCTTTTGGACGAACTCCTGGATGTAGAACACCTTGTGCTCGTAGTGGCCGAGCGTCTCCTTGTGCTCGAGGATCGCCTCGGCGGCGTCCCGGGAGTCGATCTTCGCCATCAGCCGCCCCCACGACCCGATGACGGGTTTCAGCACGCAGGGGTAGCCGAACTCCTCGATCGACTCCATCGCCGCTTCCTTGGTGAACGTGACCTCGGTCGCGGGGGTCGGCACGTCCGCCCCGGCGAGTACGAGGCTGTTCCTCGCCTTGTCGGCGCAGATCGCCGCCGTCTCCGGTTCGTTCACGACCGGCACGCCGTAGGCGTCGACGAACCGGGTGATGTACCGCGAGCGGCTGGTCGCGAGACAGCGGTCGACGACGATGTCGAGGCCCTCGAAGATCCCCGGCGGTTCGTGGACGCCGAAGCGCTCCTTTCGGACGTCGATCTTCGTCACCTCGTGGCCGCGGTCGCGCAGTTCGCTCAACAGGAGCTTCTCGTCGCGGCGGATCCGCGAGTAGAGGACACCGACGTTCATTCGTCGACACCCCCGGTGAGCGCCCCGGCGTTCGAGCGTCGATCCGCGCCGAGGGTCATCGCCTTACTCCCCCCAGTCCTCTTCCAGTTCGGGCGCTTCCTCGAGGACGACGGGGTCGACGGAGACGACCTCGAGTTCGGCGCCCGTGATGGGGCTGTCGATTATTTCGCCGACCTCGACGTCGGCGGGGATCTCGATCTCGTCACCGGTGATCGGGTCTTCCGTAGTGATTGTCTCTGCCATCGTGCCGAGTAATCGGTCTCCGCCCCACTTAAAAGCTTCGAACTTATCAAAACAATACAATGACGAATACTGGAATCTAGCGGCCTCAATGACTCCAAATCGCATTTAAGTATATTCGTTATCAGATTTCTGTTAATAATCCGTGGCCGACCTGCCGGCCCCGTCCACCCCTACACACGGCGGGTCACCTCCTCGTCCAGTCGGGCGTCCGCGCGATCGAGCGCTTCGCGGCGGCCGTCCAGTCTCTTCCGGTCGTCCTCCAGTCCCGCACGGGCGCCGACGAGTTCGTCCGCGACCGTCGAGGGGGCAGGCCCGCCGACCGACTCCCGCGAGGCGACGCTCTCGGCCGGATCGAGCGCCGCCTCGACGGCGGCCCGGTCGACGTGTGCCCCGAGCGCCTCGTCGAGAACTTCCCGTGCCGCGGCGTCCAAGGCGGCGTATTTGCCGTCGATATCGGCACCGTCGTCCATCCGTTCGGCCGCGGTCGCGACGACCTCGTGAGCCGTCCGGAAGGGGAGCCCCTCCATCGCGAGCAGGTCCGCGACGCCGGTCGCCGTCGAGAACCCCTCGTCGGCGGCCGCCTTCAGCGCCGGTTCGTTCCACTCGGCCGTCGCGACCGCGCCGGCGGCGACGGTCGTCGCCTCGGTCACGGCGTCGACCGCACCGAAGGCGTGCGGATGGGCGCGCTGTAGGTCGCGGTTGTACGCCCGCGGCAGTCCCTTCAGGACCGACAACAGCCCGTTCAGCCCGGCGGCCGTGTCGCCGGCCGACCCCCGGACGAGTTCCATCGTGTCCGGGTTTTTCTTTTGGGGCATGATCGAGGACGTCGAGGCGTAGGCGTCGTCCAACTCGACGTATCCCTGCTTCGAGAAGACGACGAGATCCTCCGCGAGCCCCGACAGCGTCGTCGACAGCGCCGCGGTCGCGGCGGTCGTTTCGACGAGGAAATCGCGGGCGGAGACGGCGTCCATCGAGTTCTCGACCGGCCCCTCGAAACCGAGCAGTTCGGCCGTCCGCCCGCGGTCGATGTCGAACGGCGTCCCCGCGAACGCAGCCGCGCCCAGCGGCGAGCGGTTGATTCGACCGTAAGCGTCGAACAGCCGCTCCGTGTCGCGGGCCAACGCGGACGCGTACGACGACAGGTAATGGCCGACCGTTGTCGGCTGTGCCGGCTGGAGGTGGGTGAAGCCGGGCATCACCGTCCCGGTGTGCTCGTCCGCCACCTCGACCAGCACGTCGCGGGCTTCGATCGTCGCCGCGAGAGCGTCGAGGACGTCCTCCCGGAGCCGGTAGCGGATGCAAGCCGCGACCTCGTCGTTTCTGGAGCGGGCGGTGTGCATCCGGCCGCCGCGCTCGCCGATCCGGTCGATGACGGCCGTCTCGATCGCGGCGTGGACGTCCTCCCCGTCCGGAAGTGCGGCGTGGCCCGTCGACTCGACGCCGGCGAGGGCCTCGAGGATCGCGGCGGCGTCCTCGCGGTCGATGACGTCCTGCTCGTCGAGCATCACGACGTGGGCGCGGTCGACGGCGATGTCGGCCGCGAAGATGCGCTCGTCGGCCGCGAGACTCGACATGAACCCCCGGGCGGGGCCGCCGCTGAATCGCTCGCGTCGGACGACGTCGCTGTCCGCGGCGCCGTCGCCATCGTCAGAACCGATCCGTCCGTCGTCGCCGTCGCCGGTCATCGATCTACTCCCTGTTCGCGTCGATGACGCGGTTCGCCAGGCGCTCCTGGAACCCGTGGTACTTCGCGACGCCGGTCGCGTCGCTCTGTTCGATGCTACCGGTGATATCCTCGGTGTTGAACGAGGCGGCCTCGGCGGAGTAGACGGCAAACTGCGAGGAGCGGCCGACCGGGCGAGCCTGTCCGCCCTCGAACCGGATCGTGACGGTTCCCGTCACCCGGGTCTGCGTCTCGGCGATGAACCCCTCGAGGGCGGAGACGAGCGGCGCGTTCACGAGACCCTGATACCCCTTCTCGGACCACTCGTGGTCGACCTGCTTTTTGAACGCGCGCTCCTCTTTGGTCAAGACGAGATCCTCGAGGGCGGCGTGGGCGTTCAAAAGCACCGTCGCCGCCGGGTGTTCGTAGTTCTCGCGGACTTTTAGCCCGAGCATGCGGTCCTCCATGATGTCGGAGCGCCCGACGCCGTAGCCGCCGGCCAACTCGTTGAGCTCCTCGATGAGTTCGACGGGGGCTTTCGTCTCGCCGTTGAGCGAGACCGGGTAGCCCTCCTCGAAGCCGATGTCGATCTCGAGGGTTTCGCCCGTCGGGGCGGTCGTCCACTCGTAGATGTCCTCCGAGGGAACGTAGCTCGGCTCCTCGAGCTCCGATCCCTCGATCGAGCGGCTCCAGAGGTTCGTGTCGATGCTGTATTTTCCCTCGTCGCCGCCCTCGATCGGGAGGCCGCGCTCCTCGGCGTACTCCTGTTCGAACTCACGGGTCAACCCGAGTTCCCGAACCGGGGCGATGACCTCCAGGTCGGAGTCACGCCAGACGGCTTCGAAGCGGAGCTGATCGTTTCCCTTCCCCGTCGAGCCGTGGGCGAGGCCGGTACAGCCCTGTTCTTTCGCGACCTCGAGGATCGCCGTGGCGATCACCGGGCGCGCGAGGGCGGTTCCGAGCGGGTAGCCCTGATAGGAGGCGTTCGCGCGGACGGCGTCGAAACACAGGTCGGCGAACTCCGATTTGGCATCGACGACGTAGTGCTCGAGGTCGAGCGCCTCGGCGGTCTCCTCGGCTTCGGCGAACTCCTCGGCGGGTTGGCCGACGTCGACCGTGACGCCGATAACCTCGTCGTAGCCGTACTCCTCTTCGAGCAGCGGTACACAGACTGTGGTGTCGAGCCCGCCGGAGAAGGCGAGCGCGACGCGGTTCGTATCTGACATTGTGTGTTGGGTGGTGTGGGTCGACCGTCGGCCGGACGGTCACCGTTGGAAATCGAAACGAGCGCGACGGGGGAAGTGGGTCTATTCGGGCCTACCGGCCCGTCGCGGTCGCGGGAGAAGGGAGGAGCCACCGCCGGGAACGAACGCGTCAGCGCGGTGGACTCGCGTCATGTACTCGTTTCTATCCACAGAGGCGTACTAAACGCTTGCGAAACCGCCGGAGGCGTGCGACGTCGTCTCGATCGGTTCGTGATCACGTACCGAACAACGGACATTCCTCTTCGGAGCGACGCCCCGACAGCGTTTCGGTGTTCGCGACCCTCCGTCCGGACGATGCTTCCGGTCGATCCGGCCGTCGTCGCCGTCACCCTGCTCGTTGGCGGCGTCGTGGCCAGTTTCGTCCCGCTGGTTCCGGGCGGCGCGGTGTCGACGCTCGGCGTCGGCTACTACTGGTTCGTCACCGGCGACCTCGGGCCCCTCGCGCTCGTCGGCTTCCTCATCGTCGGAACGGTGACCGTCGCCGCCGACCTCCTGGGGAGCGCCGTCGCCGCACAGGTCGGCGGGGCATCGGCTCGAACGACGGCCGTCGCCGCCGTCGCCGCGATCGGGCTGCTCCTCGTTCTCGGCCCGTTCGGGGCGCTCGTCGGCGTCGTCGGCTCGGTGTTCGTTCTGGAGGTTCGACGACACGGCGACGCCCGTCGGGGCCTCAAAACCGCGGCGGTCACGGCCGTCGGGATGATCGCCTCAACGGCGATGCAGGTGCTTTTGACGCTGTCGATGCTGCTCGGCTTTCTCGTCGTGTTGTGGTGAGGGGGAATCCCGCCGGGGTCAATAGATCCGGAGCACAGAGCCGGGCGACACGACCGAGCCGAGGACTACGGAACGCCCGGTTGGCTCCGATACCGTTTATAAATCGCCCCGTCGACTACTGCTTCCGGCCGACGAGCAAGAACCCGAGGAGCAACAGGGAGACGCCGAGCGCAACCGGGGCGCCGCCGTAGACGTCCGCGTTGGCCGGCGCGTGTTCGATGGGGTCGAGCCCCGTCCCGTCGTCCGCCGCCTCGGGAGCGGTCGCGACGACCAGGAAGCCCTCGCCGAACTCCGTCAGCCCCGGCCACGTGGCGACGTCGGCCCCCTGCCGCTCCGGTTGCGGGGAGACGCTCGTGAGTTCGTACCCCTCGGGCACGAACACGACGAGTTCGCGATCGAGGCTGTCGTACGTCGAAAACGGCTCCGAGAGCGTTATTTCGCCGCTGTCGACGGCCGCGAGGTTCCCCCATCGGAACGTGTAGGCGACGATCCCCGTCTCGCCCTCGACGGCCGTCTCGACGGCGACCGCTCCGACGGTGATCTCGCGGTCGAGGTTCTCGCTGCCCACGTCGGAGACGAACTGCATCTCCTCGCCGAACTGCTCGGCGGCGGTGTCTCTGAGCTCCGCGCTCGCCTGCACTTCCTCGAACAGCTCCCGCTCGTCGTCGTCGGTCAGATCGAACTCGTCGGTGAAGACCACGTCGGCGTCGCCGTTCGTATCGAGTTCGACGATGAACTGCCCGCCGGAGGCCTGGGCGACACCGGTGCCGGCGGCCACACCGACGGTGAGCACAGCGATACAGAGAACTGCGAGAAGTCGAACGACGGTGTTCATCACCGGACGGTGGCCGCCGGGAATAAAAAGCCACGCGGTTGTGCGTCGGCCGTCACTCGCGTTGCTCGCGGTAGGCCGCCTCCGCTCGCCGCCGTATCTCGCGGATCGGCCGCCCCGTCTCGGCGGCGATCGACGCGCAATCGTCGTACTCGGCGCTCACGTCGTAGACGGCTCCGGTGTCGTCCGAGGCGACTTTGACGGCGATTTCGTGGGCCTCCCCGCCGAGTTCGACGGTGACACGTTCGATCGATCGCTCGGCGATCCAGCGGTGGGTTGTGGCCGTCTCTCGAATCCCGAGCGTCCCCGTCTCGGCCGCCAACCGGCGGGCGACGCGCTCGACGTCGTCGGGTTTGACGACGACGCGGACCAGATGTCCCGGCCGCGATTTCTTCATCGTCGTCGGAACGATCGCTACGTCCCGTGCGCCGACCTCGGCGAGGCGTTCCTGCAGACCGCCGAGGGTCTCCGGAGTGACGTCGTCGACGGTGGTCTCGAGGACGCGGATCCCGTCCCGCGCGAGGCCGCCCGAGGCCTCGCCGACCGTCGCCCGCAGGACGTTCGGCCGGTCCGGGAACGACTTCCGGCCCGCGCCGTAGCCGACCGCCCGGACCGAAAGCGGCGGCAACGACGCGACGCCGTCGGCAAAGCGCGCCAGGATCGCCGCACCCGTCGGCGTCAGCAACTCCGTCTCCATCGGTCCACCGAGTAACTCCCAGTCGGCCTCGGCCGCGATGTACGCGACGGCGGGGGTCGGAACCGGATACGTCCCGTGGGCCATCGACACCTCGCCGCCACCGGCGGCGACCGGCGTCGTGACGACCCGATCGACGCCGAGGTCGTCGACGAGCAGCGCCGCCCCGACGATGTCGGCGATCGCATCGTCGGCGCCGACCTCGTGGAAGGCTGTCGCGTCGAGGTCGGTCCCGTGGACGCGGGCCTCGGCCTCCCCGAGCAGCCGAAACGTCGCGACGGCGTCGGCCTCGACCGCACCGGGAAGCCCCATGTCGGCGACGACGTCGCGACACGCCGCGTACGTTCGGGTCGGGCCGGCCCCCTCGGCGTGGTCGTGGCCGTGGCCGTGTCCACGTTCGTGCGCTGCTTCCTGCTCGTGGCTGTGGTCGTGTTCGTGTTCGTGCGCCCCTCCGGGGTCGTCTTTGCCGCCGTTGTCACGAGTGTCTCCGTCGCCGTTTACTTCCTCTCCGTCCTCGATGAGTACGTCGACGGTCGTCGCCTCGATCCCGTTTTTTGTCGTCGTCCCGACACGGTACTCGACCGGTAGAGCGGCCTCGACGGGCGTGAGTGCTTCGGGATCGGCACCGGCCGCGACGAGCGCGGCGAGAATCATGTCGCCGCTCGCCCCGGTGCGGCCGTCGAACGCGAGCGTCTGCATACACGTGGTCGACCCGCCCGGTCGAAAAAGGGATCGGTCCGGGCGGCGCTGTCGCTGGAACGCCTGATAAAACGAGGAAACCGATCGGTTACCGAAGGTCCGGAATAAGCGGGGCCTCTACTTCGTCCGCGTCGTAGCGTTTTCTCTGTCCGCCGTCGGCGCGAACTTCTGCCGCGGGGCTGTCGTCTGTCGGCATTATCGGGACCATCGGTTCGATCTCGTCTCGGGACATCTACTTCGACCAACAACCTACATGGTCTTAAATGTAATGATCGATCATAACAGATACGGCAAATACTGCCGCGGTGTGTCGGCTACCGCGACAGCCGATCGAGCACGGGGATCCCCTCGCGGTGTTTCCCGTCGAGCGCCGCCCAGTAGATCCCCGACGGTTTCGCCCCGGCCCCGGTTCGGATCGTCCGGGTCGGCGTACAGACGACGTCCATCGGCACGTCGTGTCGATCGGGCGAGATCGTCTCAGCGACGAGCTGTGTGTCGTGTATCGTCGTCACCGTCGGCGTGTCGTCGTCGACCAGCCCGAACTCCCTGAGCACTCCGTACTCGAGGTCGCTGTACCCCTCGCCCTTCCCGATCCTGCCGCCCGATTCGTCGACCGCGACGCTCCCGACGACGATCGCACCGATCTCCGGAAGCGCGTCCGGGGTGACGCGTTGCCCGTAGTTTCCCATGTGTGAGACCGTCGGCGCGGCGTCGAGGTCCGAGATCTCCGCGGGGTCGAGTTCGACGAAACACGCCTCCTCGCCGAGCCGTGGGACGGCCATGTACACCGTCGTCCCGTTTTTTAATAGCCGCCGGCGCAGCGGAAGCTGCGGGGCGTCGGGGTTGGCCTTGACCGCGTCGGCGGTTTCGAGTTCCGGAAGCGTCATCGCCCGGTCGGCCGCCTCGCTCGCGCCGTCGAAGTTGGTGATCCGGCCGTGTGGCGGGAACGGGAACCGGGCGACGCCCTCCGCTTCGAGCCGATCCCAGATACGCGTTCTGACGGCGGCTTTATCGACCATCTTACGCCATCCCTCGGACGAACTCGACTTGCTCCGGCCCGTAGTAAAAGGTGAGCATGAGGTAGGCCAGAAGGCCCAACACGAGGCTCACGAGCCACGTCGACACCGCGATCCGGCCGACGGTCGCGTGGGCCGTTTCACGCAGTTCCGCCGGGGTGCGTGTCAACCCGAGCGTGATCGCATAGAGGACGAACGGCACCGCGACCACCGACAGGAAGATGTGGATCCCGAGGCTCCCGAGATACAGGCTCCGGAGCGGCGCGCCGGCGACGATCTCCTTTCGGCCGCCACCACCGGTTTTCAAAAGATACAGCACTAAAAACAGGAGGATCAGCGCGAAGGCGGCGACCATCGCCGCGCGGTGTTTCCCCACCTCGTCGTTTCTGATCCAGTAGATCCCGAACAGGAGGCTCACGATCGTCGCGGCGTTGATGACGGCGATGGCGTGGGCCAACAGGTCGACCGTCGCCTCCGAAATCTCGGGGTAAACACCGAGGTCGCCGTACAGCGTCCCGATCACGACGACGTAGCCGACGACGGTGAGGGCGGCGGCGAGCGCGCGGGGGTGGTCCCGGGCGAACTGCGGCCCGCGTACTGTGGACATAGTTGACGTTCGGGCCCGGCGCATCAAGGCCGCTTCGCTTTCCCCCGCCGATTGACGGTTCCGGAGGCGGGGCCGCTTCGGCCCCGGTGTCAGTCCGTCCGCGGAAGGGCGTACGCCCCAGCGGCGAAGAACCCGGCCGCCAGGAGGCCGAGGACCAGCAGGTTGAGAACCGGGTCGTTCCCGACGATACCGGTCTCAGCGGCGGTCGCCGTTTCGACCGGCGGCGTGTAGGTCGCTGCCCGCAACCCCCGCGCGAAGTACGTCAGCGGCGACAGGTCCATGAGCGGGACGAACCACTCCGGGAGCATCGTCGGTGGAATGAACGTGTCCGAGAGGAACAACAGCGGAACCGCGACGCCGTTCGAAGCCGCGATGACGCCGTCCTGTGAGTCGGCGAGCCGTCCCAACACGGCCCCGAACCCACAGAACAGCGCAACGGTGAGGGCGATGTAGGGAACGACGAGCGGCGACGGCGTAAACGACGCGTCCGTGACCGCGAGCACCATCGCGAGGATCACGAGCGAGGCCAACCCGATGACCACGACGTTGACGAGCGTCTGTGCGAACAGCCATTCGGCCCGCGAGAGCGGTGTCGTCGCCAGCTTTTCGAAGCGGTTTCCGTCCCTGTGGCGGGCCACCTCGCTGCCGATCCGCGACAGCGGGGTAAACAGCACGACGGCGGCGATATAGCCGGCGACGTAGTACCCGGGCGGCTCGGCGAACAGCCCGTCCCCAGTCGGATCCGTTCGGATCAACGCCCCGAAGATGACGATCAGGATGATCGGAAAAAAGAACGTGAAAAACACCGCCGTCCGCCGCCTGACGAAGGCGGCCCACGACGCCTTGGTCTCGGCGGTGATTCGTCCGAGGCGGCTCACGCTCGCCCCTCCGTAAGCGCGAGCCCGTCGGCCGTGACGTCGGTTCCGGTGAGCGCGATGTAGGCGTCCTCGAGTCCCGGTTGCCGCCACGAGAGTCCCTCGTACTCGATCCCCGCATCGGCGAGACACTCCACAACGGCGGGGATCTCGGTCGCCTCAGCGGGGACGGCGATCCGACGGTCATCGTCGAGCAGTTCGTAACCGGCCGCCGACAGCGCCTCGGCCGCGGCCGCGTCGTCGGTCTCGACGCGAAGCCTGCTGTCGCCGCCGTAGCTCCGTACGAGCTCCGCGGGCGATCCCAAGGCGACGAGTTTGCCGGCAGAAAGCATCCCGACGCGGTCGGCGAGCTCCTCGGCTTCCTCCATGTAGTGTGTCGTCAACACGACGGTCGTCCCGCCGTCGGCGAGTCGCTCGATGAGCCGCCACAGATCCCGGCGGCCCGTCGGATCGATCCCCGTCGTCGGCTCGTCGAGGACGAGCAGTTCGGGGTCATTTACGAGCGTGGTTCCGACGCAGGCCCGACGCTTCTGGCCGCCGGAGAGGTTCTCATAGAACGTGTCGGCGCTGTCGAGTAAACCGACGTCATCGAGGACCGAGTCCGGTCGCCGTGACTCCTCGTAGAGGCCGGCGTAGTACCCGAGCAGCTCCCGGACCGTGAGCCGATCCGCGGGCCTAAACTCCTGGGGAAGCAGGCCGATGCGGTCCCGGTCGACCTCGGTCGGAGCCTGTCCGAACACCGAAATCTCGCCCTCGGCGTCGGTCGTCCCGAACAGCGCCCGTATGAGCGTCGTCTTGCCGGCGCCGTTCGGGCCGATGAGCGCGAAGATCTCGCCCTCGGGGACGGAAAACGACACGCCGTCGAGCGCGACCGTCTCCCCGTAGCGACGGCGCACGCCGGAAGCGTCGATAACCATACCGAAACGGGGGCGGTCTCCGGCCTAAAGGCTGCTGATCGCGGCGGCGGCGTCGATCCTCGCTCGCCCCGTCTCAGACGAGCGGTTCCTCGCGCCCGCTGAGATAATCGAACACCGCGCCGAGACAGAAGCCGTACGCGAGGTGGCCCAGAAGCGTCGCGACGACGTAAACCGCGAGCGCGAAGCCGGCGTACCCCGTATAGAACGCGAGGACGAACCCGGTCCAGAGGATGAACCCGAAGAACGCGCCCTGTCTGGCCCACGTCTCGCCGGGGAGATACCGGCCGACGGAGGCGAAAAGCAGGGGCCACGTCACCATGCCGCCGCCGAGAAAGAGCAAATAACCGATCGTAACCGCGTACGCGGGCGCGACCGCACTCAGCCCGATCAGATCGACGATCATGGCGAACGACTCGATCTCGAACCCGCCGAGGGTGGTGGCGACGAGGAGGATGACGGTCATCGCCGCGGTCCCGACGGCGCCGCTGATCGCGCCGATCACGCCGTCGAAGACGATCCCGGTCATCGAGTCACTGTCGTACTCGGACGCTTCGAGCGTGCCGGAATCCGCTTCACTTGGTACCATGCGTGTAATTCACACCCACAGCTGTTATAACGATTACGCCGCCGACCCGCGCGTTCGATCGGCGGCGGCCGCCTCGATGCCGTGGCACAAAGCGGGTGAATCCACCAGTCCGCCGGCCGACTGCGTCCGTAGTGTCCCCGGACGTGTCTCCCGCTCGTCGGCGATTTCGGGCTTGATATACGTCCCCCGATTAGCTGATTGCAGGCGCTAAGCCCCCTTCCTCAACGACCACCGCAGTCCGCGCAAGCGGACAAGCAGCGGTAACGAGAGCGGAGCTCTCGTTCGCACATCAGAACGCTTTGCGTTCTGAGGACGCAGTAGGGAGGGGATACAGCGCCGTCTTGAATTTATTTCCGCTCCGTGCCGAGGATTTACAACACTGCCAGTCGGGGACTGGAACTGTGATGGCAACTACTCATCGTCTCGAATTAGAGCCCAACAAGAAAGGCGGTCGAGACAAATTACGTCATCACCACCGAGTAGGAGTGGGACACCCCGAATCTACGCCTCTGGAGACTGCGCTCCCTGCGCGGACTGTCGGCGCAAGCCGACCGTCCGTAAAAAAGTGTGTCGCGGAACGAGGAAGTCGTTCGAAAGACGAAGTCTTTCGTGATCACGAGAGACCGCGTCTCTCGGACGACCCCACCCTCAGCGAAGCCGCAGGCTGAGCAGGGTGGGGTAGTTCACCGGTTCTTGCTTTTTCAGCGCCGCTTTCGGTCGCGCGCGAGACGCCCCCGCCCCGCGACCCCGAAGAGCGGAACGAAAAATAAAATCTCCCCGAACGTTCCACCCCTCTATCGATACCGATTCTCGTCGGCGAAACGGACACGAGGAGCGCTGCTCGATCCGTCCGTGCCTCTGTGCGGTTTCCTGCCGAAAGACGCGGTTCAACGGGGCCACCGGGCCGTCTCAGAGACGGAACGAGTCCCCGTCGACCGCCATGTCGTCGTCGAACGCCTCGTCGGCGGGGATGTAGTGGGAGAGATGCACCAACCGGTGGTCGGCGGCGTCGAGATCCGCGGACAACGCCCGCGCGCCCTCGACGGTCATGTGCTTGTTCCCGAACGTCCGGTAGACGCCGTTCTCGTCGGGGTGGCCGCCGCCGATCGGGTGGTACGTCGAACGGTGCGCCGGGACGATCCCGTCGACGAACAGCAGATCCGGGTCCCGGAGGAGGTCCCGGGACGCCGCCGATACCCCGTAGTTCGTGTCCCCGGATATCGACAGTTTCGCCCCGGCTTCGGGATCCTCGACGACGAGGCCATAACACAAAAGCGGCGGGTGCTCGACGGGGACGAGCGTCAACTTTAGCCCGCAGGCTTCGAACGGTTCGACGGGCGAGCGCGGTTCGACGGTTATCGTATCGAGATAGTGGTATTTTTCGGAGACCGTCCCGGCGACGCTTTGCCCCGTTACGGGATCGGTCTCGTCGGCGGCGAACACCGGCACGTCCTCGAGCAACCGGTACGCGTTTCCGAGGCCGTCGAGGTGATCGAAGTGGACGTGGCTGATGACGATCGCGTCGGGAAGGGCCACGTCGTGGGTGAGAAACTGATATCGGAAATCCGGGCTGGCGTCGACGAGCAGCGACTCGTCGGTTCGCTCATTGCGGATATGGACGGAAAACCGCGTGCGCTCGACGCCGAGCTCGCGGGCACGGACACAGGTGTCACAGCCGCACTTCGGTGTGGGCGTCCCCGTCGTATCTCCCGTGCCGAGCAGCGTCACCTCCATGCTTCCCGTGAACGGGGTCGATGGCCTAAAGCCCCCGGATCGCGGCGTCCCGATCCACCGACGGCCGAGCCAACGACCCGTCTCAGTGGTCGTGGTCGTGGCTGTGGCCGTCCGACCCGCCCGCGACGAGGGTGTCGGCGTCGCCCTCGATCATGTCCATGTTCTTGAGGTTGTCCCGCTCCTCGAACCCCTCGATCGCGTCTAGGAGGTCCTTTTGGGTCAGCGTCGTCCGCTCCTCGGTCAGGGCATCGAGGACCGCCTCGCGCAACACGAGCCGGAGATCGCTGCCTGTCAGCCCCTCGGTCGCCTCGGCGAGCGTCTCGGGGTCGAACCCGTCGATCTCCATCCGCCGGGTGACGATCCTGAGGATGTCGGCGCGCATCGCCGAATCCGGTTTCGGGAAGTTGACGATCTCGTCGAAGCGCCGCCAGGCGGCGGCATCGAGTTGATCCGGGTGGTTTGTCGCGCCGATCAACAACACGTCGTCCTGTATCAGCGAGACCTCGTCGATGCTTTTCAACAGCGTGTTGACGGCGCGTTTGATCGCGGCGTGTTCGTCGGAGGCGCGAGTCTTCGCGACGAAGTCGAACTCGTCCATAAAGAGGATACACGGCGAGAGTCGCTTTGCGATATCGAACGTCTTATCGACGTTTTTCGCCGTTTCGCCGAGGTACTGGCTCGTGATCATCGACAGTTTGACTTCGACGAACGGGAGATCGAGGTCCTGTGCGAGCGCGCGGGCGACGGAGGTTTTACCCGTCCCGGGCGGCCCGACAAAGAGGAGTTTACCGATCTCGCGGAGCCCGATCTCCGCCAGGTAGTCGCGGTGTTCGATCGCCTTGACGACCTTGTGGATCTCGTTTTCCTGATCCCCCGTCAACACGAGGTCGTCGAGCGTCGTTTCGATCTCTTCGGGCGCGCGGATCTCGACGAGATCGAGCATCTCCTCTTCGTCCTCGTCGAACATCTCCTCCAACAGCGAGTCGATCCACACGCGGTCGGCGTGGATCGGGCGGTTCTGTTCGCGCGCGGTTTCGTAGTCCAACTCGCCGTCGGCCGCGTCCGCGAAGGCGTACGCCAGCGTGGGGTTGTTCCGAAGCGTGTCGGTCGTCGCCCGCTCGAGGAACCACGACTCGGCCATCCCACGGTCGCTGAATTCGATCTTTCCGGAGAAGTCGTCCCGGTCGGTGAACATCAACCCGGAGATCGCCTCCCAAGGCCGCTCGACACCGGTCGCCGCGGCCGCGGTGTTCGTCGTCGTCGTCAGCGGGCGTTCGACCTCGCCGTCCTCCCAGAAGACCCGCCGGTACCGGGGCGGCAGATCGCGTTCGTCGAGATCGCGGTTTTCCGTGTAGATAGCCGCAGTCAACAGGAACTCAACGACATCGAGTTCGGGGCTGCTCATTCCCACTATCCTTGCCCCGGAGGGGGTATAAGCCCGTCGAACCCGCAACCGGATCTCGCCCGCCCGTCCGCACACCGAAGTCGGTTTATTCGCGCCGCCGCTGGTGGCGGTATGTCGCTTCGGGTGACGTTTCTCGGGACCGGCGGCGCGGTGCCGACGACCCGACGGAACACGAGTTCGGTGTTTCTTCGCCGGGCCGGTGACCGGCTGCTCTTCGACTGTGGCGAGGGGACCCAACGGCAGATGATGCGCTTCGGGACCGGGTTTTCCGTCTCCCATATCTTCGTTTCACACCTCCACGGCGACCACACGCTCGGCCTGCCGGGGTTGCTCCAGACGATGGACTTCAACGACCGGGGGGCCCCGTTGTCGATCCACGCCCCGGCGGGGACGGCCGGCCGGCTCACACAGCTCATCGAGGCCTCCGGCGGCCGCCCCTCGTTTCAGCTCCGGATCGACGGCCTCGCGGACGGGGACGTCGCCCTCGACGGCGACGGCTACGAGGTCGTCGCCTTCGAGACCGACCACGACACCCGGTCGCTGGGCTACGCGCTCCGCGAGGACGACCGCAAGGGCCGGTTCGACCGCGAGCGCGCCGAGGAACTCGGCGTCCCGGTCGGCCCGAAGTTCCAGACGCTACACGCCGGCGACGCCGTCGAACTCGACGACGGGACGGTCGTCGAACCGGAACAGGTGGTCGGTGACCCCCGCCCCGGTCGGACGGTCGTCTACACCGGCGACACGCGGCCGACCGACCGCACCGCCGAAATCGCGGCGGACGCCGACCTGTTGATCCACGACGCGACGTTCGCCGCGGACAACGCGGCCCGCGCCCGCCGCACCGCCCACTCGACCGCCGCCGAGGCGGCCGAACTCGCCGAGCGCGCCGGCGCGAAGCGTCTCGCTTTGGTCCACATCTCCTCGCGATACGCCGGTGACGTCTCGCCGATCGAGGCGGAGGCACGCGAGTCGTTCCCGGGCCAACGGGCGTTCGTCCCCGAGGACGGCGACGCCGTCGAGGTGCCCTACCCCGACGCGGACGGCGACGGATCGACGTAACGAATCGCCGGCCAGTGTCGACCGATTCGAACGGCCGTTTGATAAAAAACAGCGATCCCCAAGGGACACCGGAGTGACTGCTCCGGTAGCCCCGAACCTCTGTTCGGCCGGGCCTCTCGTGGGAAACAGGATCGTCCGGTTCCGGCGCTCACCGCACGGCCGGTTGCCGGTTCCACATCGATCAGGCAGACGGACGGATCGCTATCGATGTGGACACGGTCGCTTCTGCGACCGACGATCCGGACGGACCGCCCGCGCTCCAACGGGATGTGGGTAGCTCACAAACGTCCACAGAATGGGGCCGTCTTTGTTCTCATTGAGATCCCCCCGACCCGAACGGCGGGGCTTCCGCCTCGAACCTTCCGTGAAACCGCACCCTCTCTGGGGTGGTACCCACCGCCGACCCCAGCGGATCTCGACGGAGGCGAACGCACGTCTCAGCCGCCCTCAGCCGACAGAATGAGCGCGTCCCGGCCGGGAGCCCCCACCGACCGGCGTCGCTACATTTTTATCCGAACTCGACCCGTTTCGGACATGGCTTCCGTCGACACCCCGATCCCGCGACTCGGCCTCGGGACCTGGCAGAACACGGCGTTCGAGCAGTGCCGCGACAGCGTCCGGACAGCGCTCGAGCTTGGCTACCGTCACGTCGACACCGCCGAACTGTACGGGAACGAACGCGCCGTCGGCGCCGGCATCGAGGCCGCCGCCGTGACACGCGAGGACGTGTTCCTCGCGACGAAGGTGTTACACCCCAAAACGATCGACGACGACCCAACGCGGGGGACGATACGGGCGGCCGTCGAGGGGTGTCTGGACCGCCTCGGGGTCGACTCGGTCGATCTCCTGTACGTCCACTGGCCACACGAGTACGACCTGGAACTCGTCCACGCCACGCTCGCCGAACTCCGCGAGGAGGGCGCGATCGGAGCGGTCGGCGTCAGCAACTACGAACCGGCACACCTCGAGACGGCGCTCGGGACCGATCCGGACGTGCTCGCAAACCAGATCGAACTCCACCCGTTCCTCCCGCAGGCCGAGCTCCGCGAGTACTGCCTAAACCGGGGCCTCGACGTGGTCGCCTACGCGCCGCTTGCCCACGGTGCGGTGTTCGAGGACCCCGACCTCCAGCGGGTGGCAACGGCCCACGGGGTGAGCGTCGCGCGGGTGACGCTCGCGTGGCTCCGGGCGATCGGCGTCGCGTCGGTCCCGAAGGCGACCGGCGAGGCGCACATCCGCGACAACTGGCGCTCACGGAAACTCGCGCTGTCCGAGGACGACCTCGAAACGATCGACGCGATCGACCGACGCGAACGGTTCTTCGACCCGGACTACGCACCCGGGTGGTGACGATCGGCCATCCGCCGCGGGTCCGACGAAAGGCTATACGGGGCTGCCCCGAGTGGTGAGGGTATGGAAACCTCCCATCGGGCGTTCGTCGGCGACGCCCGGGAGATGTCACAACTGGGCGCCGACAGCGTCGAACTCGTCGTCACTTCCCCGCCGTACCCGATGATCGAGATGTGGGACGAGCTGTTCTGTTCGCTCGATCCGGCGATCGAAACCGCTCTCACCGAGGGCGATGGGCGGCGGGCCTTCGAGTTGATGCACGAAGCCCTCGCGGAGGTGTGGGCCGAGATCGAGCGCGTGCTGATCGACGGCGGTATCGCCTGCATCAACGTCGGCGACGCGACCCGAACGCTCGACGACAGCTTCCGGGTGTACGGCAACCACGCTCGGATCGTCGAGCGCTTCGACGCGTTGGGGTTCGAGCCGCTGCCGGAGATCCTCTGGCGGAAGCCGACCAACGCCGCGGCGAAGTTCATGGGGTCGGGGATGATCCCGCCGAACGCCTACGCGACGCTCGAACACGAGTACGTCCTCGTCTTCCGGAACGGCTCCGAGCGGCGCTCGTTTGAACCCGGATCGGACCGCCGATACGAGTCGGCGTACTTCTGGGAGGAGCGAAACGAGTGGTTCTCCGACGTGTGGACGGAGGTTCGCGGCACGCTCCAGGAACTCGACGGAGAGGAGCTACGCGACCGCTCGGCGGCGTACCCCCTCGAAATCCCGTACCGACTGATAAACATGTACAGCGTCCGCGGTGACACGGTCCTCGATCCCTTCTGGGGGACCGGAACAACCTCGCTCGCGGCGATGGCCGCCGGCCGGGGATCGGTCGGCTACGAACTCGACGACGGATTTTTGAGCGTCTTCGAGGACACGGTAGCGGATATAAAAGGGATGACTCGGGATATCGTCGAGCGCCGCCTCGACCGCCACGAGGCGTTCGTCGAGCGACGGCGCGCCGACGGGGAGGATCCCGCATACGACGCCGAACACTACGGGTTCCCGGTCGTGACGAAACAGGAGCGGCGGATTCGCTTATATACGGTCGGGGCGGTCGAACGGACCGAAACGGGGTATCGGGTCGAACACGCGCCTTTTGAGGGATGAGTGGGGATTTCATGCAGGCACGATCAGAGATATTAATGATTTATCGGACTGTAATTGAGGTTTAAGTGTGTATTAGCCGACGAATTTATACTTTTGAATAAGTAATTCGGAATATGGGTGAAAAAGAGGTAATTGGGGTTCTTAGCGCAATTCTCGGGCTAATTGTTGCCTCTCCATTCATACTGCAAGCAATACCTGCATTTACGCAGCACTTACAGGACCCTACTACTGAACCACCTGTACCTGCCATCGGGTACATCGTTATGTTATTTGTTGCTTTTGCTGTCCCGACAACCCCCATCGGTATGTTCCTAGCAGTATCCTCTTAAAAAATAAAACCATTAATGCGATCGGGGTGGGGTGCATACACGTCAAATTGATTTTGATAACAGATGAGGGCTTACACTTACTTCCGTTATGAAAAACCGGATTTACTTTTGAGCTAGTCCTGACAGAGTTCAATCAAACTGCTTGTGTAGACAGGTAACTACACAAACCGCCTACTTCCCCCAAAACGGGTCCCGCTTCCGCCGCTTGTCGAGGTACATCCGCAGCGCTTCCAGTTCGTCCGCGGGGATCTCGTCGGCCAGTTCCTGCTCCAGTATCTTCGCGTGCTTTTCGGGGATCTCGGTCCACAGTTCGTCGCCCTCCTCGATCTGGCGGCCGACCGTCGGCCCGTCGATGGAGGCGGCGACGGATTCGCCGGCCCGCGCCGAGTCGACGTCCTCGCCGGCGTCCTGCAGCGATTTCAACTCGCCGACGCGCTCGGGTTCGTTACCCGCCCACTTGACGACGCGGGAGTTTCGCTTGAGCGTGCCGGACATGACCTCGACGCCGACGACGGCCGGGTTGGACTGTCTGAACGTGTGGTCCTCGAGGATCCGAAACCGGCAGGGCCGCTGGATCTTGTCGAGGATCTGCTCCTGTTGGGCGTCCTCGATCGCCGCGACGTGATCCTCGTACTCCTCGACGAGTTGATATATGACGTCGTCCGCAAAGAGATCGACCTCGGCGGCCTGCTCGATCTCGCGTTCGGCGTCGTCGAGCACGTCCACGTTGAACGCGAGGATCGCGGCGTGTTTCGGTTCCTCGGCCGTCGAGGCGACGGCCACGTCGCGGGGGGCGACGTCGCCGACCTCCGCGCGGACGATCGGCACCTCGGCCTCCCCGAGAGCGGCCGCGATCGCCTCCAGCGAGCCGAGCGTGTCGGCCTTCACGACGACGCCCTGTTCCTCGGTAACGACTTCGATGTCGGCGAGTTCGGCTCTGACCTCCGCGACGACCTCCTCGAGGTTGCGGTCGCGGACGACGCGGACCGGCGCGCCGGCCATCGCGCTATCGAGATCCGGGGCGGCGATCTTGATCCCCGCCGCGGCCCGGACCGACTCGACCTGCTCGAACTGCTTTTCGGTCCTGATCTCGGCGAGCGGCCGCGGCTGCAACAGCGCCCGCACGTCCGTGATGATCGGCTCGTTCGTCCCCCCGACGACGATCGTATCGTCGGCGCGGATCGTCCCGTCGTAGAGGACGATGTCGATGGTCGCGCCGAACCCGCGTTCGTCCTTGATCTCGAGGACGGTCCCAACGCCGGGACCGTCGGTGTCGATCGACATCTCGGATTTGAGATACCGCTGGGAGAGCCCCATGAGGACGGTCAGGAGATCCGGGATCCCCTCGCCGGTCTCGGCGGAGACGGGGACGACGCCGATGTTCTCCCGGAAGTTCTGGACCCGCCAGTACATGTCCGCCGAAAACCCCCCCTCCGAGAGCTGGCCGATGATCTCATAGAGCTGTTCGTTGAGCCGGTTTTCGGCCCGGTCGCTTTGAGCTTCGAGCGTCTGTTGGACCGGCATGTCTGGGTTCGGGTTCCAGCCCGGCACCGTATCGATCTTGTTCGCCGCGACGATGAACGGCGTCTGTGTACGCTTGAGGATGTCGAGTGCCTCGTGGGTCTGTGGCTGGAAACCGTCGTTGACGTCGACGACGAGAATGGCGATGTCGGCGAGCGCGCCGCCGCGCGAGCGCAGGGTCGAAAACGAGTGGTGCCCGGGCGTATCGATGAACAAAAGCCCGGGGAGATCGAAGTCAGCCGGATCGACCAACTCGCCGGCGATATCCGAGATCGTCCCCAGCGGAACGGCCGTCGCGCCGATGTGTTGGGTGATCGCGCCCGCCTCGCCCGCGGTGACGGCCGACCCGCGGACCTCGTCCAGCAGGCTCGTCTTCCCGTGGTCGACGTGGCCGAGGACGGCCACGATCGGCGTCCGCAGTTCCGCGTCGGCCCCGGCGTCGGTGGTGTCGGATTCAGACATAGAAAAGCCCCTTACACCTTTGTGGCCTTCGGCGGCATATAACCGTTTCAATATCGGCCCGAACCCTCCAGTGGGGCGCGGAGGGGGCCGCGAGCGTGGGTCGACGCCCGTCGAACGGCTCACGTTACGCTTTTTCCTCCTCGGGTCGTAGGTCCGTCGAATGGACTCGGCGGCACTTCTCGATCTCCTCGGCAACGAGAACCGCAGACGGATCCTGCGGTTGCTCTCGCGGAAGCCCTGCTACGTCACGGAGATCAGCGAGTATCTCGGCGTGAGCCCGAAGGCCGTCATCGATCACCTCCGCAAACTGGAGGACGCCGGGCTGGTCGAATCCCACGTCGACGACGGCCGCCGCAAGTACTTTTCCATCGCGAGGAACCTCAGACTCGAAGTGAACGTTTCCCCCTACGATTTCGGCACGAAGAGCGCCTACTCGGCGTCACCGAACCTCGATATCACCGCCTGGCGACACGTTTCGTTGCACGTGGGGCGGGGGCCGGGGGAGACGCCCGAGGACGAGGACGGGGCGTGCGACGCCCCGGATCTCGGCACGCTCGTTTCGGACCTCGAACAACTCGAACGACTCGAAAACGAGCTGTCGATGGCCCAGCGGTGGGTGCAGGGCCGCCTCACCGACACGCTCGACCGGATCAGCGCTCACTTCGAGGGCGTCGACGGCCGGTTCTACGGCGACTTGCTCCGGGGCCTCGTTGGCGGCCCCGAGACCGCCGAAACACTCGCCCACCGGGTCGACGCGCCGCCGGACGTCGTCACGGACGCCCTCGAGGGCCTCTCCGCACACGGCGTCGTCGAACGCGACGGCGACCGCTGGCGGCTCATCACCGACGAGTCCGCCTAGAGGTCCCGCGTCAACCCATCGCGGAGGTCGCGCCCGAAGTACACCCCGAGCGCGCCGACGACGGCCCCGAGTCCCCCGGCGAGCGCCGCGAGCGACACGCCGAAGCCGCCGAAGAACGCGATAACCGCGAAATCGAGGAGCGTGCTCCCCGCGGCGGCGACGCCCCCCGCGAGCGCGACCTCCGCGTACCGCCGGTCCTTGACGGCGAGTCCGAACAGGAAGGCCGCCGCGAACACGCCGAGCAACCCGGCTCCCGGGAGCGGGACGAGCGTGCTCGCGGCGAACAGCCCCCCGACAGTCACGAGCAACGCAGCGACGAACAGCCGGAGCGAAAAGAGCGCCCCGGCGCGTTCGGCGGCACGGCTCCGGAGGCCGCGGTCCTCGGCGGATTCGGCTTCGATCCGATCGTCGGGCTCGAACTCGGCGTCGAACTCGCCGGCGGCGTCCGCGGATGCGTCCCGCGTTCGGGTCCGGTCGCGGCTCATGAGACCGTCTTATGCCGCGAACGGTATCCGTCTTTCCCAGCCGTCCCGTCGCCGGATCGTCGGTTCCGGCACGTTTGGAGGGTTACCGAACCGTTGTCTCCGCGGGACCCCTACGACCCGTATGAGCACACAGGACGGCGGCCACCGGGCGGGGGCGGTCGAAGCGCTCGCCGGACGGGACTACGCCGCCGCCGGGAACCGCTACAGCCGGGCCGGGTGGCGCGTCCTCGCCGACCCGAGGCCGGGAGTCGAACCGTTCGAACCCGACGAGAAGGGCTGGATCGGTGCCGGGTTACAGTATCTGGCCCTCTCGGGCGTCTGTTACCGCGTCGCCGGGGCGAAAGACAGAGCCACACGCCGCGGCGTCGAGGGCGTCGCGGTCTCGCGAGACCTCATGGCGGGCTTCGAGCACCCGGTCCAGCGGGCGTGTCTCGCGGAGTTCGTCGCCGACTTCCGGGCGATCGGTGACGTGGGGAACGCCGTGACCGCCTACGAGGACGCCGAAGCCGCCTACCGCGAGGCGACGGTCGACGACCGCGGACCGCAGTATTGGGGAACGACACCGCTTTTCGAGGCGGCGACGGCGCCGATCCAGCAGGTCGCCCGGAGCCTCGCGAACGGCGAAATCGCCGTCGGCTGGGAGGATCTCCACGGCTCCGACCCCGCCGACCCGGGGGCGTTTCTCGCCGCCCGTCCGGCGTACAAACGGCAGCGGTTCCCCGGACTGCTGGATGGGGTGGCCGACGGCGGCTTCCTCGCGGCCCCCCGCGGAACCACGGAGTACGCGACCAACCATCACCGGTGTCCCGACTGCGGATCGACGGACGTGAACTGGGTCGCCGAAAGCACGCTCTGTCTGCGGTGTTCCCGTCCCGCCGAACCGCAGTAAAGCAGCTTCACACATGAAACGCGCCAGGGTTAGCGGGGGACTCACAGATCGGCCTTTTTGCCGACGGAAACTGAGACGGCCGTTTGCGCCTCGACTCGTCTTTTTACCGGCAGTATGCACTCCGAACCAGCCGAGTTGGACTGAGGGGGTTCGGAACGCTCGGATCGAAGACGGACACCCGGCGTGAAACGGCGGTATCGTCACGCAGACAGAGGCGAGGAGGGCACGACGCTGCATACGTCAGCGTTTTCACCACGGGGCATAACCGTTTGCGGGAGTAATACTGTCGGACGTAACTACGTGAACCGCGGCCTCGGCAAAAAAGCTCTACCGCGTAGTTTTGGGAGTTTGGCGATTCAGCATATGCAAGGTGGAGCCTCCGACCTCAAGGAGTGAGCGAAGCGAGCGAGTAGGTCGGAGAGGAAACCGACATGGTACGACACAACCGGCATACTACGGCCACCCGACTCCCAAATGTTCAAGAACCGTCAGGCCTACATCTGAAATATGGAGGTGCGTCGAACCGCGCCGGTCAAACTCATTGTTCCAGATGAGCGACGCGACGACCTCCACGAGTCAGCTCGCCAGTTCCTTTACTGCGCGAACCGTGCCGCCGAGTTCTGCTGGGACGATCGCTCCTACACGAACTGCGTTACGGCGAACACGACCGCACGGGACGCACTCTATGAGGAACTGCGAGAGGAAACCGCTCTCACCGCGAATCTCGTCCAAGAAGCGATCCGACGCGCTGTCGAAGCGACGAAAGGCGTCGTTGAACGGTGGAAGCAGGGGAAACGTGTGAGCCAGCCGGAGTTCACGTCGTGGAGTATGCTCTATGACAAGCGGAGTGCGACGTTCTACCGAAACGAAGTCTCACTCTCAACCGTCAACGGGCGTGTTGAGTGTGAGTTTGAACTCCCGGCGGACAGCCCGACGCCCTACGAACAGTACGTTCTTTCGGAGGCGTACGAGTTCCGGGCGAGTACACTGCAATACGACAAGGCGACCGACGAGTTCTACTTCCACATTACAACCCGGAAGGACGATGATGACGAGCCCGAGGTTTCGGCAGATACCGGGCACCAAACAGTCCTCGGTATCGACCTCGGCGTCAACAGCCTCGCCGTCTCCTCAACCGGCCGCTTCTGGCAAGGGGACGACTACGACCATTGGTGCCGCGAGTTCGAGAAGCGGCGTGGTGAGATGCAACAACGCGGCACGCAGGCCGCGCATAAGGCCCTGCTTCGGCTCGGAAAGCGTGAAGAAGCGTGGCGGAAACAGTACATCCACACCGTCGCCAACGAGATAGTTGAGGAAGCCGTTGAACACGACTGCGACGTGATCGTGTTCGAGGAGTTAACAGACATCCGTGAGCGGCTTCCAGACGCGAAGTGGCACCACATTTGGGCGTTCCGACGGCTCTATGAGTACGTCGAGTACAAAGCGCCTGAACGGGGTATCTCCGTGAAGCAAGCTGCGCCGAACCACACCTCCGAACGCTGTTCTCGAACGGACTGTGGGTTCACGCATGAGGACAACCGCCACGGAGAACAGTTCGAGTGCCAGAAGTGTGGCTACGAGGTGAACGCGGATTATAACGCAGCGAAGAATATCGGGGTGCGATACGCCCGAAAGCGGAAACACAGCCTCCGTTCCTCGCCCAAGTCGGGGAACGGAGACGCACCAGTAGACGTGCGTGTGAATGGTGGGACGTTGAACGGCGAGAGTTACCAGCCTATTGCTGGCGACTGACTGCCGGGAGTCCACATCAAAGCCCCATCACCAGAAATCTTCGATTTCTGGTTAGTAGTCAGAAGCTCCGCTTCTGACGACACCCTCAAGGACTGAGGCGCGTATGCGCCGAAGGAGTAGGGTGGGGTAGTTTACCAGGCGACCTTCGGGAGGCTCCGGAGATGTCCGACTGCGCCTCGGTAACGCCCCTCTACACCGACCGCGGGCCACGCTCTCTGTGACCGTTCTCGATCGCTACGCGCGCTATTCATGATGCAGGGGGGTTTGTCGGCGATCAAATCCGACGATGCATCGACTACCGTATATAAAAGGCGCGGTCAGGCTGTCGCGGACGACCCGCCGGACTCGGCCATCAGCCAGACGGTGAGTGCGCCCGCCGCACCGAGGCCGATCGCGAACACGAACAGGGCGGCGTCGACTCCGGTCGTCGAGACCAGTCTCCCGGCGACGACCGGCGCGACGAACGACCCGAGCCACCCGGCGACGCTCGCGAGCGAAACGGCCGTCCCGGCGGCACTGGGGTCGACCAGTTCCCGGATCGACTGGTACATCAGCCCGATCTGGAGCTGGATGAACACCCCCGCGAGAACGAGCATCGCAACCAGGGTCGCGATCGTCACGCTGTAGAACATGACGGCGGTCAGTACGGTCGCGCCGACGAACGAGGCGGCGAAGACGGGGCGTCGCCGCCGGGTAAACACCGTATCCGAGAGCCAACCGCCCGCGGGTCGGGCGAGAACCCCGACTGCGGGAAACAGCGCGACGAACGCGCCGCTTTCGGCGAGCGAGACGCCGAAGCGACGGGCGATGTACGTCGGCATCCACGAGTTGTACACCATGTACAGCGAGTAGCCGAGGACCGTGACGGCGACGACCGCCCACACGTTCGGGTTCCGGAGCACCCGCCCGATCCCGGCCCGCGTTATCGGTGCCGCCGACGTCTCGTATCGGGAGACCCGCCCGGTGGCGACGTAGAACACGACAGACACCAGCAGGGCCGAAACGCCGAAAAACGGAAACACGCTCGGCCAGCCGACGACAGCCGCGAGGCGCGGCGCACCGAACTGGCCGAGGGCGTACCCGGCCGGATACCCCGAAATGATCACCGAAGTCGCCGTCGCCCGCCGACCCGGGGGAAACGTGCTCGACGCGACGTCGATACTGACGACCCAGAGGACGAACATGCCGACGCCCGCGAGCAACCGCGAGGCGATGAGAAGCCGGACGTCTCCGCCGCTCGCAGCGACCCAGTCGCCGACGCTGCCCGCAAACAGGATCCCCGCCGCCGCCGGGACGGCCGCACGTGTTTCGATACGGTCGAGGTAGATCCCGACGGGGATCCCGATGACCGTCGCGGTGACCTGTGGCATCGAGACGAGCGCCGCGGCCGTCGCCTCGGTGACGCCCAGATCGGCCATCACGATCGTGAGAATGCTGGCCGGGGTGATCAGATAGGCACCGACGAACAGGAGTACCAGCCATCCGGTCGCGATCGTTATGCCCCGCCACGCCGACGGTCCGACGAGACTGTCAACGTACGTTACTCTGGTGTTCAACGCCAAATGTTTGATAAGCAACGCCGATAACCCTACGGGTTATACTAAAAACCCGTTTAAATTATCGGTTTGTCACCCCGGCGTCCGGGTGTGGTGGCGGGACGCTCCCGTCCCCGTTCGTTCAGATCCCGTACGGATCGAACTCCGGGCGCGTGTCGACCCCCCGCGGGCAGTCATACGCGTTCCTGAAGCGGTCGGCCACTTCCCGGCCCGCCGCCGAAAAGAGGAGCAAGACCCCGTACGGCGTCGAGTACGACGACGCATCCGGCGGGTCCGGGTCGACGAACAGCGCCTCCGACGCCGGCTCGTCAACCCTCGGGATCGATCGAAAGTGGTCCTCAAGCGGCAACAACCCGGCGAGGACGTTCGGGACGAACGCGCCGTTGGGCAGCGGTTCGCGGGGCTGGAGACAGCAGACGCCGATCGCCTCGCCTCCGTCCGTCAGGGGGACGTATATCGGCTCGGACGACCCCGGGATCCAGGCTTCGCGGGCGACATCCGGCGGCGTAGCGTCGACGACAAAGCCCATCTCGACGCCGTCGAGGCGTTCGAGCGCGGTCAGCCGCCACGGCTCCGACTCGGCGGCGGGGTCGCCCGACAGCGTCGCCTCGATCCGATCGCCGGTCTGGAGCCCCTCGACCGACGACTGGACCGGCTCGTCGTACCCGGACTGGTAGACGGTGTACAGCGTCGGCGAGTCGACCGACTGGAGGTTGTACTGGGGGACCGCCTCGACGACGCGGTAGACACGGAACGTCCCGGAGCGTTCGACCATACCCGCGTGAGGGGCCGAAGAACCGTCCGTCTTCCGCCGCGCTCACTGCTCGGCAAGACGACCGCCGTCGACCGCGACGTTCTCGCCGCTGATGTAGGCGGCGGCGTCGCTCAGGAAGAACAACACCGGGGCGGCGACGTCGTCGAACGACGCCGCCCGCCCGCGAGGGTACGACGAGACGTCGGAGACGGTGTTCTCGACGGCGAACGGCGAGACCGCGTTGACGGTGACGCCGTCGTCCTGCGTGTCGCCGGCCGCCATCCGCGTGAACATCAACACACCGGTTTTGGCGACGAAGTACGGGAAGTTCACCGGGTGGGCGTGCATCCGGTCGCTGTCGGCGAA
>CAZOFL010000026.1:0-27341 GCA_964579035.1 uncultured Natronomonas sp.
TCTTCCGGCGTTAGTTCGTCAGCTGCGGCGTTAGAACTTGTGGGTAAGAGACAGGGCTTTAGCCGTGGGAGGATGTCAGCCGTGAGCTCTCCACACATCCACATGTAGGCGGGATTGAACACGATGGAGAAGCAGAACTTCCCTTCGCCGGAGTCACCGGGTTTCAAATCCTCCACCTGAATACTAAGCGGGTCTCCCTGCTCGATTGAAATGCCGGTCCCGTCGTCGGAAACGCTCTCCCCGACCACGCCACCGTTTATAAATGTCCCCGGAGGCGTCGAATACTGCGCGAACGAGCCCTGATCCTCCTCGTAATCGACGTGGACGAAGAGATCGAGTTCGCCGGCGGTGAGGGTGTTTTCTTCGAAGCTTTCGCTATCGCTGAAAAAGGCGGTGGTACCGAGTCCCGCCCCGGCCGAGGCGACGCCGATCGCGCCGAGTCCGCCGATCATTTTCCGTCGTGACAGTCCGATTGGTGTGCTTTCGTCTGACATAGTTTGTACATCCCCCAGAGGGGAGAGTCCCGCCGGCGGCGTCGAACCGCCTCGTCGGCCGCCCTCTCGGGCTCCGAGGCGGGAAGGGCAATATCCCTCGCCCGTGGTCCTCCGGTCGATCAGGCGGTCATTCCGGATCCGTCGTTGTGACGCGCCTGTTCGGTGTAGAACGTCAGATCGAATCCGAGCACGTCGCCCTGGATCTCGTTCCCGACGTCGGTCGGGACTTCCCACTCCAGCGCGATGCAGTGCATGACACCGTTACCGCGGAACGGCTCGCGATCGTCGTCGTCGGCGGGGTCGGATAGCTCGTCGTAGAGCGTCGCCCGGTTGCCGTCGAGCGGAATCCCGTCGCCGCTTTCGAGCTCGGCGAGAATGTTCCCGAGCGTGTCTTGCATAATGATCTTCTCACCGACAGCTTGCGAAGCGAGGTTCCCGAACACCGACGGGATGTTGACCGGGTTGTCGACGTCGAAGAAGAACGCCGGGGCTCCGCCGGATCCGCCTGCCGGACCGGCCATCGCCTGGAGCGTGCTTGCGCTTCCGTCCACGTTGATGGTGTAGACGTTCGTCTCGGGTGACGGCGGGGACGGGCTGATCGCGCCCGTCGCGTCGGCCCGCGCACTGGCCGCAGCGTCCTCCGGCGAGGAGAACTGCGTGCTCCCGGTTCCGTTGAACGACTCGCCGTCCGAGAGGACGATGTTCGTCTTCTCGACGCCGGCGCGGCCGTTCGTCTGGAGCTCGGTTTGTGCGTCGTCGACGCCCTCACCGATGTAGGTTCCAGTCGCGATACTGCCTGCGTTCGAGAACGGATCGGGATCGCCCTCGTTGACGTTAGGATCGTTCGTCGGTCCGCTCACGACGTTCGCGAGTTTCTGTCGAAGGCCCGAGAGCGCTGCGTCAACATCGTTTAGATCCGCAGTCAGTTCCTGAAGGACGCCGGTTCGCGGCCCGACGTTGTTCTCGCCGTCGAAGTACGCGACGCCGACCTGCACGTCGGCGTTCTGTGCCTGTAGGTACTGGACGAACTGCAGCGTGCCGAGTTCGACCAGATCGATCCGCGTCGTCTCGTCGTAGGTGTTCCCGTTGACCTGGATCTCGTCGTCGTTGACGACGCCGCCGTACTGGGCGTACAGCATCGATCCCGAGAAATCGAGCGTCAACATGATGTCGACGGGTTCGGCGGGATCGTAGACGTTGTCGCAGTCCTCGTCGTACCACAGCGTCGCCTGAATGGCGTCGCCGAGGTCACCGAGATTGTCGGGGTCGACCTCCGCTTCGGGGCCGGTAAACTCGCCCCCGTCCTCGAAGACGTTGTCGGCCTGCATCCAGATGTAGCCGGGGTTGTCACAGAGATGCAGCGAAAACGTGATCTCGCCGGAGTCGCCGGGCTTCACGTCGCCGAACTGGACGAGCGAATCCATCTCTTCGCCGGTGACGGGATCGACGCCGAACGTCGCCTCCTCCAGCGGCGGGATGTTCGAACAGTCCAAAAGCGGGATGTTCGCGCCGTTGCTGTTTTCGTCGTCCTGATCCGGGAAGTCGCCGTAGCGGAGTACGTCGCCGTCGGCCGTGATCGACTGCTCGCCATCGCCGTCGTGGTCGGGGTGTGCGCTGACGAACTGTCGGCCCTCGCCGAAGTCGTACGTCTGTTGCCAGTCGACCAATAAGTCGAGTTCGCCGGTCGCGATGGTGTTGTTCTCGAACGTTTCGCTGTCGCTGAAGAAGGCGGTCGTGCCGAGGCCGGCCCCGGCCGAGGCGACGCCGATGGCGCCGAGGCCGCCGAGCACTCTGCGACGCGAGAGTGATATGTCGATTTTTTCGTTGTTGTTTGTCATGATTTGTGTGTTGGATTTTAAATGGAAGTTCGCCCGTTCGTCGGGCGGTTAGTTCACTCGGAGGTTGAGGTTCCGTTCAGCTCCGTCTCAGGTTCCGGCGGTTCCGGTTCTTCCGCGTCGTTCTGGAACGGCGTCTCGTTGTGGCGGCACTGCTCCGCTTCGAAGACAATGTCCGTCTCGAAGGACGCGCCCTGCACGAGGTTCCCGGGGGAGTCCTCGGGGGCGAGAGGACCGAATTCGACGCCACCGACGTCGACGGTCTCGCCGACATCGGCGTAGCTCGGAAGGTAGAGGTAGATGCAGACCTCGACGGCGTCGGCTTCTTCTTCCTCATCGGGTGCGCTGTCCATCAGCTCGCACGGATCGTGACAGTATTCCGCGCTGCCGTCGACCTCGAACCCGTCGTCGTCGACGTCGGCCGTCGAGTGGACGAGGCTGATCGAGCCGTCGCCGAATCCCTCGATCAGTTCTGCAAGCGTGCCGTCGAAGACGATTGCCTCCTCGCCGTCCTGTCCCGCGACGGTGACGACCGCGAGGAAGTAGTCGCTGAGTAGGCCGTCGGCAGCGGGTGTCGTGTGGGTCACCTCGTTATCGGCACCAGTCCGCTCAACCACGTTGTCCAGCAGAATGCGGATGTATCCGGGGTTGTACTTTACGCACGGGTCCCAGCAGATCTTGTAGCTGTCACCGGGCTTTGCGTCCTCGATTTCGAGTTGACCCTCAACGGCTTCGGCGTCAGGGTTATCGATTTGTGCATCAGCCAGATCCTCATTGAATTGGATCTCGTCCGGACCGATCCCGTCCTGATCCACAACGTAAATCATCTGGGAGGCGTGCAGCTCGAACTGCCCCGCGGTGATCGTGTTGTTCTGGAAGCTCTCGCTGTCGCTGAAAAACGCCGTCGTACCGAGTCCGGCCCCCGCGCTCGCGACGCCGATGGCGCCGATGCCGCCGAGCACGCGTCGTCGTGACAGGCCGATCGGGTTCACGTTGTCGTTGTTGTCGGTCATGGTTGGTTTGTCTCCGAACTGTCCGGCTCGGGCCGATGGACTGCTGTCCCAGTTCGGTTGACTCACCCCTGGAGAGCTATCGGTGTAGTTACGACCTACCAGCCGCCCGTCAAACGAAGGAATAGACAGCTAAACCGAGTTTTCGTGGCGTAATACGGGCTTTTCAGGGTTTAACACCCGCTTTCCTGGCATGTCCTACCGTCGTATGGCTGGGATCAAATCGATCGTTAGCAGGTTTTCTAACGGTGAACTGACACGGTAGGCTCCGGGACCCGCTTCCGGCAGGCACTGCGTGTCGCCCCGTAGGTGGGTCCCAATTATACCCTTCCTCGATAAGGAGCGTGTATGTTCAATACGCGGTCGCTTCCGGAGCCGATCGTCTATGAGATCCTCGCCAACCCGCGGCGGCGAGGGACGATCCGTCATCTGACGGAAACGGCAGGGGGGCGTGTGGTGTCGCTTCGGGACCTCGCGGCGGCGATCGCCACCGAGGAGACGGGGCAGTCCCCGCCGCCGAGCGCATGCCGCGAAAGCGTTTATAATTCCCTCCATCAAACACATCTCCCGAAACTCGAAGAACTCGGCGTCATCGAGTACGACCGAGAAGAACGGGCGGTTCGGATCCGCAATTCCGCACGTGCAGTAGAACGGTACATGAGCGGTTCGACCCCTTCCGGACTCCGCTGGGAGGAGTATTATCGAAGCCTCGGAGTCGTCGCGCTTGTCGTCGTCGTCGCCGCTCTTACGGACGTTCCGGGCGTCGGGGCTGTCGATCCGCTGCTCTGGGCCAGCGGATTTTTATGTGTTTTTGCGTTATCGGTGGGCTATCAGTTGTGGTCGCTCCGATGGTATCTGCGACGACTGCCCCAGCGATGATTTGGAAGTCTCGATGCAGCGAGACACCCCATCTCGGTCGGGGCCAGCAATTACCGGCTCGGTTTCGTCCGAGTTTCGTGCCGAGTTTCGGATCACCGACTCGTGGAGATCCCGGTTTCCGTTGTAGGCTTATGACCATGCCGAGGATGTGGCTCAACGGACGGCGGGGTTTCGAAGCTCTTAACAGCGGTTGCGGTAAAGTTGGAGCAACTCGCCGGACGACGGGCACCGGTGGGCACCTGTCTACGCAGGTCGGGATGTGACCCCCGCGGGCGGTTCCGCGGGGGTTGAACCACGCAACGCCCGTGGTGAAACCATGGCACGAAGCTTCTATTCACACATCAGAGAGGCGTGGAAAACGCCGAAGAAAGGAAAGCTCGCGGAGCTCCAGTGGCAACGGCAACAGGAGTGGCGCGACCAGGGCTCGATCGAGCGGATCGACCGGCCGACGCGGCTGGACAAGGCCCGTTCGCTCGGTTACAAGGCCAAACAGGGCGTCGTCGTGGCCCGCGTTTCGGTTCGAAAGGGTAGCGCCCGCAAACAGCGTTTCAAAGCGGGCCGCCGCTCGAAGCGGCAGGGTGTCAACAAGATCACCCGCCGGAAGAACCTCCAGCGCATCGCCGAGGAGCGCGCGGGGCGGAAGTTCAAGAACCTCCGGGTTCTGAACAGCTACTGGGTCGGTGAGGACGGCTCCCAGAAGTGGTTCGAAGTCATCCTCTTGGACCCCGAACACGGCGCGATCCGGAACGACGACGATCTGAACTGGATCTGTGACGACAGCCATCGCGGCCGGGCGTACCGGGGTCGGACCTCGGCCGGCAAGCGCGGGCGTGGTATGCAGAAACGCGGAAAGGGGACCGAACACACCCGCCCGAGCATCCGTTCGAACAACAACCGCGGAAAGTAACCCACCGGGGAAAGAACTCATCGGCGGGCTTGCCCGCGGGGCCGCTGATTTGTTTTTAATTGAACACCAGTTCGTGAGCGGCACGATTGGCCGTCCGCGGTGTCAGTGTTCGGTAGCCAGCGTGCGCTTTCGACCCCACGGGCCGCGAAGCGTTTCAGCGAGCGAGGATAACAAGGGGCGTCCGAATCAGTTCGAGTCCGTCGGCGCGTAGTAGTACTCGCCGGCGTTTTTCTGTTCTCTGTCCTTTTGGGAGTCGGGCTTGTTGATCCGCGGGCGGCCGGTGCGTTCGTCCCGACGGAAGGTCACGTCGAGGTTCGCGAGGAACGTGTTCATCCCCTCGCGCATACCCATCGGACGACCGGCGTGGCCGTGTTCGGCCGGGGTTCCCTCGAACACCTGCAGGCGATCGGAGAGCAGGTCGATCATGTAGATGTCGTGGTCGATCACCATCGCCGTCTTGTCGTGGGTTTCGGTGTAGCGTCGGATCGCCCGCGTCGCGAGGACGCGCTGTTCGACGTCGAGGTGGGCCGATGGCTCATCGAGGAGATACAGATCGGCTTCCTTCGAGAGACACGCCGCGATGGCGACGCGTTGGCGCTCGCCGCCGGAGAGGTCGGTGAGCTGTTGTTCCATGATCCGCTCGAGCTGGAGCGGCCCGGCGATCTCGGTGTTCCAGTACGAGGAGCCGAAATCGTCGGTGATCGAACTGAGGAAGGCGTCGACCCGCATCGGCTGGTCGATCTCGACGTACTGCGGCTTATAGGAGATGTCGAGGCGGGCGTCGAAGCTCCCCTCGTCCGGTTCGAGGCGTCCGGCGAGCAGTTTCGCGAACGTCGATTTGCCGATGCCGTTTGGACCGACGATACCCAAGACCTCGTTGTGGCGGATCTCCCCCGAATCGATCTCGAGGCTAAACTCGCCGTCGCCGTAGGATTTCCGCATCTCGGGGTACTCGACGAGCGTCTCGCCGTGGCTTTCGGTCCGCGGGGCGTGTTCCTCGAACTCGATCGCCTCCGGGCGGATGCGCATGTTCTCGTTTTCGAGGTAGCCGTGGAGGTACTCGTTGATCCCGCCTTTCGTCGATTTCGGCGGGGTGACGACGCCGAAGACGCCCGGTTCCCCGTAGGCGACGTGCAGGGCGTCGGCGAGGAGATCGAGGACCGCCAGGTCGTGTTCGACGACAAGCATCGAGCGGTCGTCCGCGGACAACTCCTGGATGAGTCGCGCCGCGGTCACGCGCTGTCCGATGTCGAGATACGGCGTGATCTCGTCGAGGAAGTAGAAGTCGGCGTCCCGGACGAGCGTCGCCGCGAGGGCGACGCGCTGGAGTTCACCGCCCGAGAGCGTCTCGATCGGCTGATCGACGACCGAGGCGATCCCGAGCCGCTCCGTGAGATCGTCGGCAACCCCGCGCTCGTCGACGCTCGCAAGCAGCTCGCTCGTCTTCCCGTCGAACGTGTCCGGGATCCTGTCGACGTACTGTGGCTTTCTGGCCACCGTCACGTCCTTTTCCTGAAGATCTTCGAGGTATCCCTGGAGGGCGGTCCCGCGGTACGCCTCGAGGACCGCCTCCCAGTCCGGTTCGTCGTCGAAGCGACCGAGGTTCGGCGTGATCTCGTCGGCGAGGATGTGGACGGCCGTCGTCTTCCCGATCCCGTTGGGGCCGAGGATCCCGGTCACCCGGCCCTCTTCGGGCGCGGGGAGGCCGTACAGCGCGAAGCTGTTCTCGCCGTAGCGGTGGGTCGGCTCCTCGTCGAGTTCCTGCGGGAGGTTGATGATCTCGATCGCGTCGAAGGGGCATTTCTCGACGCAGATGCCGCAGGTCTCGCCGAGACACAGCTCCTCGGAGATCGAGATCTGGTCGGGACCGCCGGCGTAGAACTCGCCCTCGTCGTGGCGCTCCTCGCGGGTGACGATACACTCCTCGCCGGTCCGGTTCGGCGGGCAGAAGTTCGCACACTCGTAGTTACACCGGTCGGGCTGGCACCGATCCAGATCGACCACGGCGATGCTGTCGTCGGCCATCAGATGCTCGCCCCGGTTGTGAGCAGGATCGCCCAACAGACGAACCAAAGCGAGAACGTCATGAAAGCGATGTAGAGGTAATCCTTCGCCCCGAAGTCGTCAGTGTTCAGCTCGAGTCCGGCCATTTCGATGAGTTTGAACAGCGGGAACTGCACGATGATGGCGCTCGTGAGGATGTACACGCCGAGTATGTCCCCGGCACCGTCGGCGACGGCCCCCGAAACGAGGGCGGCGACGACGCCGGCCAGACACGCGATCGCCGTGACCGTCACGCCCCGGATGTGTGCGGTCCGGCGCTCGGCCGTATCGGTTGCCATACCTACCGTTGTGCTATCCGTCGTCAAAAGGGGTTCGTTCCCCGGCCGGACCGATCGTTACCCCGCCCGCCCGGCCACATACGGGATACCTGCCATGTTGGGCTCAATGTTTATACTCGCGGCAACCCTCTTTTGCGGTAGAGATGGCCGATTCTGACGGGGAAGAACTCACGGACCTTCCGCCCAGCGCGAAACTCGTCTACAAAGTTCTCGAGTACAACGGAGCAATGACACAAAAACGGATCGTCGAGGAGTCGATGCTCTCGGCGAGAACCGTTCGCTACGCGCTCGAACGGCTCGAGGATATCGAAATCGTCTCCGAGGACGTATACTTCGCGGACGCCCGACAGAATCTCTACGAACTGACGGACAGCGGTGAGGCCGCCGCCGACGGTGCCGCCGATCCGGCCGTCTCGGACGACTGACGGCGCCGTCGCACCCGCTGGCCGCCGTCTGACACACGCTGTTGACGTCTCGATCCCGAGCCCTTCGGAGCAACGACCCGCGTGACGGTGGCGTCACGCCCGTCGTCGATTCGATCCGTTCCTCGTATCAAACGCCTTTCACGCCCAGCGTCACACAGCGGCGCTCCTTCGCCGCGAACCTGACGATCGCCTCTCGGGCCGCTGGAGACCGGATCCGTCGCTCCGGGGGGAACGGCCGGCCGTCGGTTCGAGTCCGTCGGTGCGTTTCACGAAACGGTGGCTCGGGGAAGTCCCTCATCACAAGGGGCTCAGAGGGGGTAACGCTCGTCACCGCCACCGACTGGGGGTTCTCGCTCGGGGAATAAGAGTCTGCGCTTCCGGTTTCCGTCACTCGACGTCGACGACGGCGTCGAACTCGGCTGCCGCCGGCGTCGTCCGGAGCTCCGACTCCGAGCGCCGTGTCGTTTCGTTACACAGTTTCGGGGTATGCCGGGGCGCGGAGGATGTCATCCGTTGTCCGTTCGTGTGACCGCGGTGTACACCGGCGGGTCAGCTGATGTTCGAGCCTTCCTGTCGGAGCAACACGATCATCGTCAACCCGGAGATCAGGATCAAAAGCAGGGCAGGGATAGCGGCGTACCGATAGGCGAGGGCGTCGTTGGCCTGCCAGATCTTGATCACGAGGGTGTCCATCCCGATCGGTTGGATCATGAGCGTCAACGGCAGTTCCTTCATCGTAGTCAGGAAGACGAGAACGGCTCCCGCGACCATCCCGGGGGCGATCATCGGCAGCGTGACCCGGCGGAACGTCTCGAGGCGGCCGACGTTGAGCGTTTTCGCCGCCTCGATCGTGCTGTCGTCGATCTGGAGGACGGACGACCGGACGGTGCCGACGGCCTGCGGGAGGAACCTGACGACGTAGCCGAACACGAGCAACCAGATGCCTTCCCGGTAGAGCGAGGGGACCGTTCGGGTGCCGAGAAACACCAAGGCGAGCCCGATAACGACGCCCGGGACGGCGAAGCCGACGTACGTGGCGCGTTCGAGGATGCGGGCGACCGTGGAGTTGGTCCGCCCCGAGTAGTACGCGACCGGCAGCGCGAACAGACACGCGACCAGGGCGGCGAGCGCCGACAGATACACCGAGTTGAACGCGAACTCGAACTGGAATTCGAGGGCCGGAATGCGGCGGCCCTCGCTTCGGAACAGCCAGTTGACGAAGACGGCGACGGGGACGACGAGCGTCGTGATCCCGATGAGCGAGACAAAACCCATCGCCGGCCACTTCCAGCCGCCGAGTCTGATCGTGCTGCCGCGGCCGCCGCCGCCGCTTGCGTCCTCGTCGCGCCCGATTCCGGCCTCGATGACGAGGATGACGGCGACGATCGCGATCAGCTGCAACGCGAGCAACGCGGCGTACTCGACGGCGAACCCGCTGAACTCGCCGTAGATCCGGCTGGTGAAGACGCTGGCCTGCATGAACGCGGGCGTGCCGAAATCGGAGATGGCGTACAGCGCGGCGAGGAGGGCGCCGGCGGCGATCCCGGGCCTGATGATCGGGAACGTGACCCGGCGAAACGACGCCACCGGGCCGTGGTTGAGCGTGCGTGCGGCGTCGACGAGCGATCGATCCATCGAGATCAACGCGGCCCGGGTCGTCAAAAAGACGTAGGGGTACGTGTACAGTGTGATGATAAACGCGGCCCCGCTGAGGCCGTACACGCGCGGGAGCGTGACGCCGAAGAGGGAATCGATCTCCCCGCCGGAGCCGAACATCGAGACGAACGCGATCGCGCCGATGTAGCTCGGAATCACGAGCGGGAGCGCCGCAACGATCGTCCAAAAGCGCGGATACGGGAGGTCGGTTCGGGTCGTCAACACGGCGAGCGGGACGCCGATCAGTATCGAGAACAGCGTGACCGTCACCACCAACAGGAGGCTGTTCAGCGTTATGAGCCCCGTCCGGGTCGAAAACATGAGCTCGTAGGCCCGCGAGGGGTCGACCGTCCCGGCCCGCCAGACCAACCACAGCATCGGTGAGACGATGAGCGCGGCGAGAACAGCGCTGAGAAGCGCCAACCCTGCCATCCATGGATCAACCCCGCGTACCCGCTCCCTGAGGCGATCGAGGAGGCGTCGTGTGGTGTCGGGGTCCGTTGTCGGGCTCATTGATTGGGAAACGTCGGGATACCGGTCGGTTGTTTCCCGACGGGTTTCAAGTTGCTGACTCCGCGCCGGCGGATATAAAAACACGGAACGATCGAGCGCGAAGACGGGACGAAAGCGCCTACAGCGGGAGCATTCCCTCGTCTTCGAGCAGTTCGCGGGCGCCCTGCAGCTCCATGTCGAAACTGGAGAGATCGAAGTCCGGGGAGTTGAGTTCGTCGGGGCCCGGTAGCGGGCCGACGTAATCGACGCCGTCGACGACCGGGAACTCCCCGTTGTCATCCATCATGAACTCCTGTCCATCCACGGCCAGCAGGTGTCGGGCGAACTCGGCGACGAGCTCGGGGTCGTCGACGTTGTTCATCGCCGCGACGCCCGCGACGCTGAACAGGGCGCCGGCGTCGCCCTCGGTGAACGTCACGCGCACCGGGGCATCGGAGTCCTCGTTGACGATCCGAGCGGCGTAGTAGCTGTTGCCGAGGCCGACGATGGGGTCGTCGTCCCCGCCGCGGTTGATTGCGACCGCGTGGTCGGTCCCGCTGGAGAACAGCTGCGGATCCTGGTCCATGAAGTCACTCACCCACTGGCGGGTGGCCTCTTCACCCTCGAGTTGGACCATCGCCTGGATGAACCCGCGGAACGTGCCGGAGTTCGGGCGGGTCGCGATGATTCCCTCGAAGCGGTCGTCCGTCGCGTACTCGGAGATGTCCGTAGGGAGCTCATCCCAGCTGTCGAACGGCGTCTCGTCGAGGCGGTCCTCGTTGTAGACGACGGAGCGAACACGGCCGCTGACGCCGGTCCAGAGGCCGTCCGGATGACGATAGCTCCCACGGACGGTGTCGACAATGTCGCCCGGAAGCGCCTGCGTGAGCCCCTCGTCGGTGACCGCCCCGAGCGCGCCGGGATCCTGTGAATAGAAGATGTCCGCGGGCGTGGCGTCGCCCTCTTCGATCAACTGGTTGACCTGTGCGTCGTTGTCGTCGTAGTCGCGGTTGATCGTGAGTCCGTCGTACTCGTTCTCGAGCCGTTCGAACACGAGGTCGATCTGATCCGGCGTTCGACCGGAGTACACCGTGATCGTCCCCTCAAGATCACCCAGTTCATCCCAGGAAACCCCCTCGGCGGTAACGGGCGATCCGAGCGGTTCGGCGTCGGCGACGCTCGTCGGTTCGGGGCTGTCGCCGTTGCCGTCACCGTTTCCATTGCCGTTGCCGTCGTCGCCGTTGCCGGCGCAGCCGGCGAGCCCGACCGCGCCGACGACGGCGGCCCCCGTCGTCGCGAGAAACGGTCGTCGTCCAACGGTGTCCGAACGCGATCTTTCGTTGTCGATGTCTTCCGACATACTCGTTTAGGCAGACCTAAAACATTTAACTCTGTTGTTTTTTAGGTAAACCTAAACCCCTCACAGAGACGGGTCAGCGGCAGTGAAACGTAACACGGACAGGAAAGATACGACGGGAGGTGTCAGCGTTCGGTCGCCCCGAAGTGTTTGACACACACATCGAACGACGGGACCGGATAGTTCATACACCGGTCACCGTGTTTCGTCGTCGCGACGCATCTCTGTCGATCCCCGGCGTCGGCGTCAGCTTGTCGCTCCGTCTCGTCGTTCTGTATGTCGGTTTTCATCGACTTTTCCTTCATATCGGGGTCCCCTGAGCCCCCGGCTTGAATATACGTGCCATCAAATACCCTCGCGGGTCGGCGAATCAATCGCCCGCGGCGTTCGATGGCTGTGGTCCCGCCCCGGTGTCGTCGGCCCTGACGAGTTCCGCGACGAGTTTCGACTCGACCGCGGTGAGCCGCTGGGAAACCGCCGACCGGGACACCCCGAGTTCCGCCGCGAGGTCGGAGAGGTCCGCATCGCGGGGCGTTTCGTAGTAACCCGCTTTCACAGCCGCTCGGATCGCTTCGTGTTGTTTCTCGGTCACCGAATCCGCGTCGAGTTCGAGCATTCGCCGCCCGGTGTCGACGGTCGGCGTCGAGATCCGTTTGAGCCGCACCGACGCGTCGCGCTCTCTGAGCGCGGCGACGACAGCCGACAGCTCCTCCCGGTCCGGAACGGCGACGGAGACGGTGAGGGTCCGATCCTCGAACCTCTCGACCGACGCGACGCAGTCGTGTTCGCTGAACACCGGGCAGACACAGTGAGCCGTGACGTCGCCCTGCAGCAGTTTGGGGGCTGCCCCTCCGTCAGCGGTCGCCTCGGCTCTGCACGTCCGGCAGTCGTCGGAGGCGTCCGGCTGCTTGAGCGTCTCGTGCATGGAGACGGTTCCGCTAGATCCGGAACCGAGGACCGGACAGTCCGTTTTCGGCGACGGCGTCACGAGAAGCGTCACGCGGAGGTGCGCCTCCTCCTGTGAGCGAGGTGGGGATCGGGGAGAGTACATCGTTCGTTCGCCCGGTCTTTGTGACTGGATTAATAAGACCCCCAGGGCAGTTCTCACTGCCCGGGACACACCCTCAGCGCCGCTCCCCTTTCGTTCCCGTACGAGCTGCCTACGAAAACTCGACCGTCGTCTCGCCTTCGATCGTAATCTCGACCGACTCGACCGTTCGGCGGTACTCGGTGGCCGTTCCGGTGTCGCCCGCGCCCCGAGTCGTGGGCATCAGCAGCTCCGCCTCGACGAGGCGTTTGACTTTCCGATAGGCAGTCGACCGAGGAAGATCACACGCCGACGCCAGTTCGGGAACCGTCCGCCGGTTGCCCGTCCGCTCGAACAGTTCCCGGATGTCATCGTCCGCGAGGAGGTCCAACAGCAAGTCAGCATCGACTGACGGTTCGTGTGTCGAGACGTCGTGCCCTCGGTTCGGGCCCGCGCTGACTTCGTGACTCATGCGTAGGGAGACGAACCGCACGATCAACAGTCCGCGGCCGGAGTATACAGTCATATAAGTAAACTACCCCACCCTACCGCTCGCCTGACGGCTCGCGCTTGAGGGTGGGGTCGTCCGAGAGACGCGGTCTCTCGTGATCACGAAAGACTCCGTCTTTCGAACGACTTCCTGCTTCCACGACGCGCTTTGCAGATACGGGCGTATCCACAGGTAAATCGCCTCGGGGTCAAGCCACAAGCTACTCCGCCTGTTACCTCCGTAGAGCCGCGTCGGCCCACGTCGATGGCCCGTAGCCGGCACCCGAAGCCGAACGGGAAACGATCCGCTTCTCGCTGCCGATGCCACGGCTCGTCGCTCTTCGACCGGACCGTTTCCCCATTGTGAACGCACCGCCGCCAGCGTTCGACTCATCAGTCGGGGCGACCGATCCTCAACCGGTGAGATTGAGTTCGATGACGTTGCCCGCCTGTTCGAGGGTCGTCCGGATCGACTCCTGGGTCTCGCCGGTCGAGACCCTGCTGACCGGGCCGGTGATACTGATCGCGGCGGGGCGCTCGCCGGGCGTCGACAGCGGGCGGGCGATACAGGCCATCCCCTCGACACACTCCTCGCGGTCGTAGGCGATCCCGGAGGATCGTATCGCGTCGAGTTCCTCGAACAGCGCGTCCCGGCCGGTGATCGTGTGCTCCGTTACCGACGGGAGACCGCGTTCCTCGACGATCGCCTCGACCCGCTCGTCGTCGAGCGTCGCGAGGATCGCCTTGCCGAGCCCCGTCGCGTGGAGGTGGGCCCGGCGGCCGGTCTGGGTATCGATTTCGACGGCGTTGTCGCCGCGTGAGGTGTGGACGTAGACGCCCCAGCCGTCCTCCGCGAACATGAGATTCCCGAGCTCGCCGGTCTCGTCGGCCATCTTCCGGACCTCCGGGCGGGCGGTGTCGTAGACGCCGTCGTAGCGCTGTGCGTAGCCGCCAAACTCCAGAGCCCGGAGCCCGATCCGGTATCTATCGCCGTTTTTGATCACCAGCCCGCTCGAATCGAGCGTGTTGAGATGTTTGTAAACGGTGCTCTTAGCGACGGAAAGATGCGTCGCGAGTTCCGTGATGCCCGCCTCCCCATCGAGATCGATGAGCCCCTCGAGCATCCGTATCGAGGTCTCGGTCGCGCGGACGCGGTCGTCGTCCATACGGCTTCATTCGATAGCGCCGCTCATAAGGGTTGTTCGACGTCCCGTTCGCGGCCCCGTTCACGCCTGCGAAACGCCGCTCGGCGTCGTTTAATTGTTGGAATAATTGATATAATTCGATCCCTGGTGCCTGAGCCCCTAACGACCCATAAACACGCATTACCAAGCACTTTGACCGACATCGGGGCCGTTCGCCAGAAAGAAACATAGAATATTCGACATATTAATAGGGGTACGGACCGTAGCGTCTGTTGATGTCACAGAGACGACGATCCGACGAACCCGAACTGCTGCGATTGAAAGACAACCCCCGTGCGGACGATCTGCGAAAGGCCGCCCGCCCGATCGACCGACTGCTGGATCTGTTCCGGTAACACCCGGAGGCCGGGGTGTTCACCCTTCCCAGCAGCCGACTATTCTCCGTTGACGCGACACACACGACAGCCACGCGTGAGCGATCCACCGGGAGCGAGCGGCCGACCCTGCCGTTTAAGACTCTCCTGACGTATCAACGCCTATGGATGGCGAAGTCACGGCCGAAGAACTCAAAGAACTGCTCGACTCCGGAACACCCCCACGCATCGTCGATATCCGGTCGCCGGGGCAGTTCAGTCGGGGGCACATCCCCGGGAGCGACAACATCCCCCTTGCCGAGTTGACCGGGCGGATCGAGGAACTCGCCGACGCCGAACGCGTCGTGACGGTCTGTCCCCACGGACAGGCGAGCGTGCAGGCCGCGCGGCTTATCGGCTCCTTCGAAGGGTTCGAGGGACGGGTCGATTCGCTGAAACCCGGGATCGAGGGCTGGCCCTACGGCATCGAGGCCGATGGGAAACCGACGGCCGCCCGGACCGACGGACCGGAATCGCCGTTTTGAGCGGACGGTTCTCCGAACCGACAACGCCTTCGGGCGACCGACCGCACACCCCGGCCGACTGCCTGCGGTTCCGACTGCGGTCGATCACGAACGGCGCTGTCGCTGTTCAGTTAATGTGGTAAAGCGGAGGGCTCGACGTGCGGTCAAAGAGTGCTACGCGACATTGAACCCCTTTTCCTGAAGGAAATCCTCAACGCGCCCGAGGTGGTTGCCCTGGAGTTCGATCGCGTCGTCCTCGACGGTACCCCCACAGGCGAACTTCGATTTGAGATCGCTCGACAGCGAATCCATGTCGACGTCGCGGGGATCGAACCCTTCGATGACCGTTACCTCCTTACCGTATCGGCGCTCGTCGATGCGGATGTTGATCTCCTGGGACTCTTTTGCGACGTCTTCGCAGACGCAGAGTTCCTCAGGGAGTCCACACGTCGAGCAGACTTCCGACATTACAGTTCGGGTTACACGACGGCCATATTAAACACTATCGGGACCCCCTGCTGGCTTTTTCGAACCCGGTAGCGAGGAGCGCTCCGAGAGCAACTCGGCGAGGTCGGATCGAGCCGCGGCCGCGGCCGGTCCGTCGACACCGCCGCCGTAGCGGGCGCGTTCGTATCGTTCACCGATCCGTTCGAGACGGTCGTCGCGCCCGGCGAAGAACTGCCGGGGCGTTTCACCGGCGGCTTTCGTCCGACCGTTTCGCTCCTCGAGATACACCGCCCGCCGGTACGCGCCGACGACGACCTCGTTCGGGTCGCCGTCCGGCAGCCGACGGAGCCACACCCATCTGTACGCCCGCCGACCGAGGCGCCGTCGCCGGGCGAACACAGCGAGGACGAGCACGAGCGCAACGCCGCCACCGGCTTGCCCCGCGCTTGGAAGCGGAAGCAGTGATAGCCATCCCTCCTCGTCGGCGCTCGCCTCGCCGGCAGCGACCGGGTCCACACCGGGACCGCCCGCGTCGCCGGCCCCCGCCTCGGCGTCATCGTCCGTCGGTTCCGGGGTCGTCGAATCCGCCCCGTCCGCTTCCGACACCTCCGATCCGCCGGGGGCATCCTCGGAGGTGCTGTCCTCGAGGACTTGCTGTTCGGCGGCGGCTCTGGGCTCCGACGGCGTCGGGTCGAACTCGACCCAGCCGTGTTCCGGGACGTACACCTCGACCCACGCGTGTGAGTTGTACCCCCGGACGACCCACTCGTCGTCGTCGACTCGCTCGCCCGGCGTGTAGCCGACGGCGAACCGTGCCGGGATGTTCTGGGTTCTGAGCATCGTCACCATCGTCGTCGCGAAGTACGTACAGTAGCCGGCGTCCATCTCGAAGAGGAACGCGTCGGCGATGTCGCCGCGCGGCCGATCCACGTCGAGACTGTAGTCGTACTCCGTCCGGAACCAGTGTTCGAGGACCCGCGCCGTGTCGTAGGGGTTCTCCGCGTTGGCGGTGAGTCGATCCGTCCGCTCGGCGACTCGGTCGGGGGTGTCGTCCGGCAGTTGGGTGTATCGCTCGGCCACCCCGTCGGGGTAGGAGGTTCCCGCCCCCCGGAGTTCCCCGGGCGTGGCGTCTGAGACCTCGCTTTCGACGGTGTAGGACTCACCCGCCTGGAGCGTACTCGAGGGCTCGAAGCTCCCGCCGTCGGTGACCTGGACCGGGACCGGAACGCCGTCGATCCGGGTCGGCTCCCTCGCGGCCGGGAGGGTCGCGATCGTCGATTCCGCCGTGTACGTCTGTTGTACCGTCCTGTACTCGCCCGGCGGACCCGACAGCGGACCGTCGTACCCGCGCGTCGACCCGCTCCGGACCCAGCCGCCGCCGGTGTATCGATCGTAGGTCCCGACCCGCCAGAGGGCCTCCTCGTCGGCTTCGACGGTGTATCTGCGCTCCGGGCTGAGGTTCACCGAGCCGGTGACGGTGAGGCTATCGCCCGCATGGACCAGACTCGACTCCATCGTCGACTCGGAGTCCCCGAACCCCTCCGCCGAGAGCAACGCCCCGACCGAGCCCGGAACGACACCGACGAACAGCGTTAACACGAGCATCGCCGCGACCACGACGACGACGCCGTCGGCGTTCCGGAGTCGCTCCCCCCGGAGGTCACAGTCCCCGAACGCGGCGGCGGCTGCCACCCCGACCGCGCCGACTGCCGTCTCCGTCATCGTCGCGTCGCCGGTCAACACCACCGCTCCCAGCGCGGTGCCGGCGACCGCGCTCGCGGCGACGTACCGCCTGCGAACGGCGAAATAGCACGCGAGAAACACCGGGGCAGGGGCGGCCGAGAACGCCCAGAGATCGGCGTTGACGATGCGGAGGACCGAAAGCCCGGAAAGCAACGCCGCGGCGTCGTCGAGCATCGGCGCCACGAGCGCGAGGAAGGCGACGCCGCCCGGAAGCGATCTGAGATACAGATACGTTCCACAGACGCCGGCGACGAGTGCGACGACGCCCGCGGTTCGCGGGCGGACCAGTTTCGACGCGAGGATCCCGGCGACGGCGGCTCCTACCACGACGGAGTACAACGTCGTTGGATCCCCGGTGATGACGGTGATCCTGTACAGCACCGACAGAAAGCCGCCGAGCGCCGCGAGGACCCCACCGAGCGCGAGTAGCCGGACCGGCGGATACCGAACGAGGGCTGACTCGATCGCGTCGGGGACGATCGATCGGGAGTTCCGAGCGCTCATACGTTCGTCGCCCCCGCGGTTCGTGTGGTAGTCACCGACCCGAACCCGATCTCTTCGTCGCGGTCCGAAGCGATCAGCGTCACCCCCTCGCGGTCGCCCGAGACGCGGATGTCCGCACGGTGTCGGCTGCCGGCGGAGCACTCACCTCCCTCGGTGAGCGCGAGTGCCCGGAAAGCGGCGTTCAGGGAGCCGGGGTACGCAACGCGCTCCCGATCGGGGACGACGACGGTCACGGTCACGCCGATCGCGGTGAAATGCGCTGCGAGGCTCGCGACCGCCGACGCCATCGCGTCCGCACCACCCGGCGTCGACTCCCCGACGATAGTGACGTTGTCGGTCGCCGACCGGCTACCGTACTCCGCGACAACGAACTCCTCGTCGGCCCGTTTAGCGCTCGCACGCCAGTGAATGTCCCGGAGCGTATCGGCCGACGTGTACTCCCTGAGGCGGTCGAACGTCGATCTGTCGTCGCCGTGGAGCCCCCGTTTCAGCCCCGACAGCGTCCCCGCATCGATCCCGTACACGACCGGGTAGACGAGCGCGGTCGTGGAGCCGTCGGGCTCGACGTCGGCCCGGAACAGCCCGAACGAGTCGGTGAGTCGGCACCGCGCCGGGCCGAGGCGGTGGTTCCCCCGGCGGTCGAGTTCGACCGCGTACTCGAACCCGCCCCCGTGACCGACGGCCGCGGTCACCGATCCGCCCCGGGACTCCGAAAGCGAGAGGCCGCCGCCCGCCGACTCGACGACGGTGCAGGGGACGTCGGATTCGACCGTCACCGTCACCGTTCGGCGCTCGCCCGGGTGGCCCGGCTCCGGATCCGACCGGGCAATGGCCGGCGTGGTCGCACGGCTAAGCTGCACGACACCGACAAGCAACGCGATCACCCCGGGGACGATGACCGCATCGAGCGACCGTGAACCGGCGACGCCGGCCAACGCGGCGGCCACCACGACGACGACGGCGACCCCGATCCCGCGGCGCGTCGGCCGTATCGCTCGAAGGTTTGTCATCAGTACGCTTCGACCGGAACGGTGGTTACTGCGTTCGAAACGATCGTTTCTGCGTCGGGTTCGGCGGGATCCGTCCGGATACGGTGACACAGTACGGCCGGCGCCGCGGCCTGGACGTCGTCGGGGATGACGTACGGGCGGGACTCGAGGATCGCTCGCCCCTGGGCGGCCCGGGCCAGCGCGATCGAGCCGCGCGGACTCACCCCCAGTTCGGCGTGTTCGCGTGTGTAGTGGGTGAGACGGGTGACGTACTCGCGGATCGGTTCACGGACCTCGACGGCGGCGGTCGCGGCCCGGGCCGCACGCAGGTCGGCGACCGACGCGACCGAGTCGATCGATCCGATAGCGTGTCCGCCGACCGCGCGCTCGATGACGGTGGCCTCCTCACCGGCATCGGGGTAGCCCAGACGGAGTTTCAACATGAACCTGTCGAGTTCCGCGGCGGGAAGTTCGTAAGTCCGCTCCCGCTCGACGGAGTTTTGGGTCGCAACGACGACGAACGGATCCGGCATCGGATGGGTGCCGCCGTCGACGGTCACTTGGGCTTCCTCCATCGCTTCGAGCATCGCCGCCTGCGTCTTCGGCGGTGCGCGGTTGATCTCATCGCCCAATACGACGTTTCCGAAGATCGGTCCCGGACGGAACTCGAACTCCTCGGTCGTCCGGTCGTAGACGTTCGTTCCGGTGATGTCCGAGGGGAGGAGATCCGGGGTGAACTGGACGCGTTCGAACGAGCAATCGAACGACGCCGCGAGCGCGCGGGCGAGCATCGTCTTTCCGACGCCGGGAACGTCCTCCAAAAGGACGTGTCCGCCGGCGAGAACCCCCGTGAGGAGCCCTTCGATCGCCTCGTCGTTGCCGACGATGACGCCCTGGATGTTCTCCATGACCGCCCCCGCAACCTCGCTCGCGAGTTCGGTGTCGGCCGCCGCCGTCGCTCCCTCTGTCCCGTCCGGCATGGGGAGTCACTCGCCGTTCCGCTCGGTCGGGTGGTCGTCGGTCGCTACGTCACCGTGTGTCATTGTCCTCCGAAAGGACCGCAGCGACGTAAGCACTGCGGGGATAGACGTCCATGTCGAAAACCCGTCGGGCCTGATCCCGACTACTGGACGGTAAACGTCGGCTCGGAGACGCTTTCGGACTTACACTCCGGGCACCTCGAGGGGCGGTTGACGAGGTCATCGAACCCCCTAAAGCCGCATCCACGGCACTCCGGCGGCGCAGCGAGCAGCTGTTCGTCGGTCCCCTCGAGCGACTTCGAGATGTGTTCGACGTGTGACAGCGCCGCGGCCGTCGTGATCCCGAACTCGTTTGCGATCCGGCCGGCCTCGGCGGGTTCCGTCCGGAGAAACGCGGCGATTCGCTGCCGGGTTGTCCGTTCCGTCCCCTCCATGCCACCCCGTTCGCGCGGGGGGAGGAAAACGCTACCGGCGGCTACCGGTCCCCGTTGGTCAGCTTTGTGTGGGCTCCGATGAGCGCCCCTGCGAGGTCGACGTTTTCGATCCGGGTCCCCTCGTCGAGGATCGTGTCGTGGATCTCACACCCCTCGATCGTGGCCCCCTCGAAGACGACCGAGCCATCGAGCGTCGAGTCGATGATCTCCGCACCGGCCATCACATGGACGTTGTTGCCGATCGTCGAGCGCTCGACGGTCGCGGATTCGGCGATGACACTGTCCCCGTCGAGTTCGTGAGCGATCGCGTCGAGATACGACTCCGGCGTTCCGATGTCGAACCACGGCTCCTCGAAGACGAACGCCCGAACCGGTTCGCGGCGCTGGAGCCACTGGAGGAACCAGCCCGGCTCGTCGGGGTTGTTTCCGTCGGCGAGGTACTCCCCGAACCGGAGCGATTCGCGGGGAAAACCATAGCAGGCGATCGAGACGAGCGTGCTGTTCGGCTCGTCTGGTTTCTCCTGGAAATCGACCACGCGCTCGCCGTCCAGTTCGACCAGCCCGTAGGATTTGGCCTTCTCACGGTCACCGACGTCGTAAGCCGCGAGGGCGGCCGTTTCGCTCGCCTCGAAGAAGTCGATGAAATCCGCGAGATCGAACCCGATGAGGTTGTCGCCCGCGACGACGAGCAGGTCGTCGTCGATACCCTCCCGGTCGACGAGCTGTCGCAGGGCCCCGACGACCCCGAACTTCTCGTCTTCGGCCTCGGTTTCCTCGACAGAGAGCACGGGCTTTTCGAACTCGCTCGCTTCGAGATGGGCTTCGAACTCCGAGACGAACCGTTTGTTCGTCGAGACGTACACTTCATCGATCCGGCCGTCGGCCTCAAGCGCCCGGAAGATCCGGTCGATGACCGTTGTTTCGCCGATCGGAAGCAGCATCTTCGGCCGGTGTTTCGTGATGGGCCACAACCGCGTCGCGTACCCCCCAGCGAGAACGACAGCTTTCATGCCTCCGACCGACAAAAGCCGCGGGTAAGTGTTTTTTCGTCCGTGCGGCGGGGATTTATATATCCGAACGGGGCCATCGTCGGTGTGACGTGAACGAAACGGCGGCCCGCCGAGGCGGGAGCGTGGGACTGGGCGTCCCACGGTGCGACCGGGATCCGCCCGCGAGCGCGGCACACGGGTCGCCGACGTGTCCGTGCCGCCTGTTCGCCAGTCTGCCCGACACGCCTACGGCGGCTCCCCCAACCACGCGTCGGTGATCCGCACCGATCCGCGAACCCCGTCGAACGCCGTCTCGTACTCGAGTTCGATGGGCCGATCCATGTGTGGTCCGTCAGTGACGAGCGTCTCGAACTCGCCACCCTCCCCGAGGATGTGGACGCCGTACTCGTCGTTGAGTCGTTCCAGTTCCCCGAACGCCTCGGCGTCGAGGCGGCGGCCGAGCCATGACTCGTCGAGTCCCTGCGCCGCGACCCGGACGACCGTGATTTCGAAGCCCGCCTCGAGCATCGCGTCGGCCAGTTCACGCGGGTCCTCCCGCCAAAGCGGCGCGAAAAGCTCCGCCCCGAGGCGGTCACACATCGCCTGAATGCGATCGGTCTGGTAGCTGCTTTCGACCGCGCCCGCGGCGACGCCGCCGATCCCGCCCAGTTCGTCGGCCACCTCCCCGAGCGCGGCCTCGAGCGGTTCGAGTTCCCGGTCGCCGCGCTCGCCGGAACTCTCATCGCGTCGGGCCGTCGCCTCGAAGTCGGCCGGCCGAACGTCGACCAGCGGAATCCCGACGCTTTCGGCCGCCAGTTCGGCGAGTTCCGTCGCCGGGACGTGGTACATAAACGACTCGCCGGCCGGGTGGACGGTTACGAGTCGGGCGACGGGAGCGTCGCGCTCGAGTGCCCGGTACAGCGCCCACGCCGAGTCCTTCCCACCCGAAAAGAGGCTGACCCACGGATCCATACCGATCGTACTCGACCGGTGGCTAAATCAGCGTCGGTCGGGCTACTCCGGCAGTTCGTCGAAGGGGCGGTCCTCGCCCATCCGTGAGGTGAACGCGACGCCGACGAGGCTTATAAAAACGCCGGCCGCGACGTACGCCGCGAGCCGACCCCAAATCGAGACGGCGAAGCCGTCGACCGAGACGGCACCGAACTCGAGGGCCGGAACGACGAACGCCTCGAGTTCGCCGGCCCGCTCGAGGAAGTAGCCGGTGAACCCGCGGACGACGAGGCCGACGGCGACGACCCCGAACGGGAGGTTCATCAGCGCGCTCGAGACGCCCCCATCATCGAGCAGTCCGTCGACGAGTCGCCCCGTTGCCGCCGCCATCGCCGCCGCCGCGAACCACGGAACGCTGTCGAACAGAAACCGGAGAACGACGAGCAGGTCGCCGCTGTCGCTCACGCCCGCCGCGGCGATTCCCCCGGCAAAGACGCCGATGAGTGCCAGCCCCGCCCCGACGACGTACGTCACGAGCGACACCTGTCCGGAGTAGAGACTGTCGCGGATCCGAATCGGGAGCCGCGAAACGAAGGCGTCGATCCCCAGCCCCTTGTACAGCAAGAACAGCCCGATGACACCGGCGATGGCCGACAGCGCGACCGCGAGGTCGGCGAACAACAACAACAGCGGGAAGGCAAGCAGCGCGGCGCCGATCGGAACGAGCACCGTCCCGCGCAACTCCTCGTCACCGAGGAACTGCTTCAGCAGGTAGTACGTCGACTGGATGTCGTGTGACTGACGCACGACCACCCGATCGACCGCGTCGACCCGGACGCGACTCTCGATGATCGGGACGAGTCGCTCGTCGCCGGCGGAGTCGGTGACGACGATGGCGGCATCGGGGTCGTACTCCGCGACGAGCGTCTCGATGCCGCGGGCGACAGCGCGGTCGTTTTTGATCCCCTCGTCGCTTCCGGGAACGACCGCGACGATGGCCTCTTCGCCCCCATCGCGGAGATCGCGGGCGACGTGGAGCGTCTCCAGCAGGCAGTTGACACGGCTGTCTTCGGGATCCTCGAGGCCGATGTCGGTAACGAGCGCCTGCACGGGTTCCCATCCGACGACGGGGCCGTCGTACCCGACGTCTCCCCGGTCGACGTACACGACAAGCGTACTCACGGGAACCCATTTCGCGGCGGTGGGCAAAAAGATTCAGGCGGCTTCAGACGCCGGTCGAGTACCGGAGGATTCCGGCGATCCCGCCGAAGGCCGTCAACAGCTGTTCGCCCTTCTCGAAGTCGGTCGAGATGAACTTCACGTCCGACCCCCGCTGTTCGGCCAGTTCCATGAGGTGGTCGATCGCGTCCTCGCGTTCGACGAGGTCGGCCTCGGAGCCGTCCTCACAGACACGAGTCGGCGTCTCGGCGCGGCGATCGAGCAGTTCGAACTCCTCTTTGTTCCCGCAGTCGTAGACGGCGACGTCTTTCCGAAGGTCCTCACTTATGAGGAGTCGGTCGACGGCACCCATGACGAGGTTCTGTCTGGTCGCATCGAAGCCGTAGGTCGCCTTCCCGCCGTCGTGGAGCTGTTCGAAGAACTCCTCCATCTCGGATTTGTCCTTCATCACCTCCGTTTCGGCGAGGACGTCCTCGGCGGCGTCGACGAGGTCGTGCAGGCCCGATTCGTCGGTGTATGAGACGTCGAACTTCCCGAGGACCATGTCGCCGAGTTCGTGGTGGAGGTAGTCGCCGTCGAGGAACTCGTCCTTCGTCGGGGAGGGGCCACCGACCAACACGCCGTCCATCTCGTGGCGCTTCGGGACGAACAGGTCGTCGGCCATCCCGGCGACCTCCTGATAGAAGTTGTCGATCGCCTCGAGCCGGAGGCGGGCGAACCGCTGGGCTGACTGGCCGCCCTTCCGCTGTTTGCCGGGAACGAGCGAGGAGGCGGATTTGACCGGTTCGACGCGTTTGCCCTTCAGCCAACCGACGTTCGCCTCGCGGCGATCGAGGACGACGAGACCGTACAGCCCCTTGTCGCCGAGCATCTCCTGGAGCGGCTCGGTCAGGAAGTGCGAATCGCAGTGATACCGGAACGATTCGATTGGATCGGGCGGGGATTCGAGTACTTCAGTCACCATGTCGGTCTGGCCGCCGCCCGCGTCGACCGCCCCAGAAAAGATCACCATCCCGTTTTCGGGCGGATACACGTCGTAGTATTTCAGGCGGTCCTTGATGCTTTTGAGCGCGTCCTGGACCGCCGTCCGCGTCTGTTTGGATTTGATGTTCGACGCTTCGCTGTGTTCTTGGGTGACGTGAGCGACGACGTCACTTATCTGTCTGTCCTCCGGGATGTAGATCGAGACGAGTTGGGTGCCGGACCCAGAGTAGTCGTCGAGCTCCTCGATCACCTTCTGGAACTCGTATTTTTGTTTGTCTGACTGCTCGTCGGCTTCGCTCATTGGCGGGGTTTGACTCCGGGGCGGTAAAACTCCGTCCTTTGTCCGCGGTCGCTCGATGGGCCGGCGAACCCGTTTGCGTTCGCCGTGCCGTCGTTCCGCTCAGCCGTTGAGGCTGATGTACTTCGTCTCGGTGATCCGGCTGTCGGACTCGAGTTCCCGTCGAGCCGCCTCGGGGACCTCCTGATCGACGTTGTACACCGTCATCGCCTCGCCGCCGTGGACCTCGCGGGCGTTGAACATCCCGGCGATGTTCACGTCGTATTTGCCCATCACGGTTCCGATGTGGCCGATAACGCCGGGTTCGTCAGTGTTTCTGGCGACCATCATCTTCCCGCCGGGGATCGCATCGACCCGGAACCCATCGATCCGGACGATACGGGCGTCGGCGGCGGCGAAAAGCGTTCCACAGACACCGATTTCCCGTTCGCCGTCCCCGACGGTGACGGTGACAAGCGACTGGAAGTCCTCGGCCTGGCGTCGCTTCGTTTCGGACACCTCGATTCCCCGCTCCTCGGCGATTCTGGGCGCGTTGACGGCGTTGACCTGCCACTCCAGCGGCTGGAAGACACCTTTGAGCGCGGAGGCGGTGACGATTTCGACGTCCTCCTCGGCGATGTCACCCTCGTAGCTGACCTCGACTGACTCGACGCGGCTATCGAGCAGCTGCACCGCGATTTTACCGGCCGTCTCGGCGAGGCCGATGTACGGTTCGACGCGCGGGAACGCCGATTTATCCATCGACGGCGCGTTCAGGGCGTTCATTACGGGTTCGCCGTTGAACGCGGCCAGTATCTGTTCGGCCGTCGAGACGGCGACGTTCTCCTGGGCGGCCTCGGTGGACGCGCCGAGGTGTGGGGTGACGATAATGTCCTCGACGTCGAGAAGCGGGCTGTCGGCGGGAAGTGGCTCCTCGCCGAAAACGTCGAGGGCGGCCCCGGCGACGATCCCGTCGTCGACGGCTTCCGCGAGGGCCGCCTCGTCGATGATACCACCGCGAGCGCAGTTGACGACGTAGCCGCCCTCCAGTTGGGCCAGTTCGGCTTCGCCGATCATCTCGGCCGTTTCGGGAGTCAACGGAGTGTGAACCGTCAGCACGTCCGCACGCTCCAGCGTCGTGTCGAGTTCGGCGAGTTCCGCGCCGAGTTGTTCCGCGCGGTCCTGGGAGATGTAGGGGTCGAACGCGACGAGGTCCATCCCGATCGAGTCGAGTTTCTTTGCGACCTCCTGGCCGACGCGTCCGAGGCCGACGATGCCGAGGGTCTTGCCGTTGAGTTCGGTTCCGAGGAACTCACCCTTGGCCCACTCGCCGGCCTTGAGGCGGGCGTGGGCCTGCGGCACCGAGCGGGCGGTGGCGAACGCCATCGCAACCGTGTGTTCGGCGGCGGCGCGGACGTTGCCCTCCGGCGCGTTCGCGACGATAACCCCCTGATCCGTCGCGGCGTCGATGTCGATGTTGTCCACGCCGATACCGGCGCGCCCGACGATGACGAGGTCGGGTGCGGCCTCGAGCACTTCCCGAGTCACGTCCGTCCCGGACCGGACGATGAGCGCGTTCGCGTCCGCGACCGCATCGAGCAGTTCCTCTCCTTCGGCGTCGTACGCCGTGACGACGTCGTGGTCGGTGTCCCGAAGGGCGTCGAGTCCGGCGTCGGAGATGGGGTCCGTGACCAGTACCTTCATGCGCCTATCGTTCCGCCCGGTAGGGATAACGCTTTCTTCATCGATCCGGATCGGCGGCCCTCGTGGCGGTTTTTAATCCACAAACGTGCATATAACACCCACACGTATCGGCAAAATACGCAACGGCGTGTAGTTCAGCTCCATCCACAGTGTGTTCGCTCGGCGTCGACCTCCCGGTCGACGGCGAGTTCGAGACGCTCGCGGGGCTGATCCACGCGAACGTGGGTCGACTCCCCGAAGAGGGCGATCGGATCGAGATCGGTTCGGTCGTGTTGACGGTGCTCGAAGCGAGCGAGACGCGTCTCCGCCGGGTTCGGGTCCAACGGCCCAACGCGACCGAGGGGACGGAACCGGACGATTTGTGACCCCCCGGCACGCAGGAGCGGTATGCTCATCGCGTTCGATTTCGACGGGACGCTCTCGGATTCGGAGATGACGGTCCTGCTCGGCGAGGAAGCCGGCGTCGCTGAGGAGATCGATCGGATCACCGAACGGGCGATGAACGACGAGATCTCCTACGCGGAGAGCCTCTACGCCCGGGCGGAACTCCTCGATGGGCTCGAAGCCGAGCGCGTCGAGGCGGCCTTCGACCGCGTCGAACTCAGGCCGGGAAGCGCCGGTGTCATCGAGGCGCTGTCGGTGGCCGGCCACCACGTCGCCATCCTGACCGGCGGGTTCGATCGGGGCGTCGACGCGGCGCTGTCGGCGGCCGGGGCGTCGGTCGACACGATCGTCGCCAACCGGCTTCCGATGCGTAACGGCAAACTGACCGGCGGCGCCGAGGGGCCGCTCATCGAGGGAACGAAGGACGATGCGCTCGCCGACCTCGCCGACGATATCGGGGTCGACATGGCCGAGACGGTCGCGATCGGCGACGGCGCGAACGACCTGCCGATGCTCGAAGTCGCGGGGCTCGCGGTCGGATTCCGCCCGAAACCGGCCGTCGGACCGCACTGCGACGTCGTCGTGTCCTCGATGGCCAAGCTCCGCGAAGTGCTCCAAGACGAGGGCGTCCTCTGATCGCCCGTCGACGGTACTTATGTCCGTTCTCCGCTAAGCTACCGGTATGGAACCGTTCCTATTTTCAGCAGTGTTCAGCAGTGACCCGTTGGAATTGGGTGTACTCGCGGGTGGTTGGGCCACACCCATCACTACCATCCGCATTCGACCCGGACAGGACGACAGCGGGCGCTATGACAGCCGACCCACCACCAACGGTCGCCCT
>CAZOFL010000027.1:0-27322 GCA_964579035.1 uncultured Natronomonas sp.
CTCGAAACGGGCCCGAACGCGCCCGAGGAGATCTACGCAGTCGTCGAGTGTCTGAAGGGCGAACGCAACAAATACGAGTACGACAAGGACATCCCGGGTGTCGTGTTGGATCGCGTTCTCCACTCGAACGTCCACTACCCCTCGGATTACGGCTTCATCCCGCGGTCGTACTACGACGACGAGGACCCCTTCGACGTGCTCGTCCTCGTGGAGGATCGGACGTTCCCCGGCTGTGTCATCGAGGCCCGCCCGGTGGCGTTGATGAAGATGGACGACGACGGCGAACAGGACGACAAGGTCATCGCGGTCCCCACAGAGGACCCCCGCTACGACCACATCGGGGACCTCGAGGACATCCCCCAACAGCAACTCGACGAGATCGACGAGTTCTTTAAAACGTACAAGAACCTCGAGGCCGGCAAGGAAGTCGAAACGCAGGGCTGGGAGGACAAACGAGCGGCGATGGACGCGATCGAGCACGCACAGGACCTCTACGCGGAACACTTCGGCTAGGAGGGGCTCGATCCGCGGCTTGAGTGGCCGAATGGAGTCTGAAACGGGAATCGGCGATGTGATATTAGTTCCACATGGTTCTCATGGCCCCCTAAAGCCGTTCTAATCGATCGCAGCCATCTGTGCGCTGAAATTCCGTTGCATTTAATTCGCCCGGTATAGCTAACTATTCGTTCATGTTTGTGCGGAGTTGTTATATTCTGTGGAAGACTGTACTGTATAAATGAAAGACACTAAAAAGAGACTGTCACTCGATCTTATATTACTGTTGGCACTCACCGCAGTCACCTTCGTTGCGCTCTTCGCCTACCTCCCGTTCGCGCTCGTTCAGGCGCTCTTGATCGTGGGCTTCGTCGCGTTCCTGTACTTCGGAATCGTCGTCGCGTTGGCAAAATACAGACACCGAACTCCCGGTTGGGTCAACGCCGCGCCGCTTTGGCTCATCGTGACGGTGCCGGTCGTGGTCGGCGTCTCGTTGCTCTTCAGATACTGGACGGACGCGACCGCGTTCACCGTCGCGTTCGTTCTGGGGATGCTGTTTATCTTCCTCTACTACTGGCTGATGGTTCCGTTCGCGCTCGTACAGAAGATCGAAGAGCAAAACTGGGACGGAACGGTCGAGGAATGGCCGGATATCACAGTTCTGATCCCGGCGTATCAGGAGCGCGGTCACATCGGCAGGACGCTCGATTCGATCGCCGCGTCGTCGTACCCCGCCGCCGTCGAACTGATCGTCGTCGATGACGGGAGCCTGGACGGGACCTACGAGGAGGCCAAAGCCCACGCCGGGACCGATGCGAAACTCATTCAAAAGGAAAACGGCGGCAAGCATTCCGCGCTTAATCGGGGACTAGAGGAAGCGACCCACGACATCATCGTTTCCGTAGATGCCGATTCGTGGATCGAGCCGGACGCGTTCACCGAACTGGTCAAGTGCTTCGAGCGGCACCCGAACGCGGGCGCCGTGGCCGGCAACGTCAAAGTGGGAAACCGCGGATCGTTCATCACCAACCTTCAGGCGCTGGAGTACATTGTCGGTATCAACACGTTTCGGCGGGCGTTCGACCACGTCGGACTCGTCTCGGTCGTCCCCGGCTGTCTCGGCGCGTTTCGAGCCGAAACGCTCCGAAAAGTCGAGGGGTACAGCGCCGATACCCTCACCGAGGATTTCGACCTCACGATTGAAATACTCAGGCGTGGCGAGGCGGTCCACATGAGCGAAGCGATCGTCCAGACGTATGCACCGACGACGTGGCGAGGGCTTTACAGGCAACGCCTTCGGTGGTTCCGCGGTCACGTTCAGACGCTTCGCAAACACGTCGGCGTCTTCAGCGACCCGGACTGCGGACTGCTTCAGCGTATCGTGTTCCCGTACGCGCTGCTTTCGATGACACTGTTCCCCCTTCTGGGGCTCGTCGTGTCGCTCGCGATTCCCCTCGCGATCGTCCGGGGACAGGGGTTGCTCATGTTACAGATCGCAGTGTTTTTCCTGTTGCTTTTGATCCTGTTGTCACTGCTCGCAATCGAAATCGACGACGAGGACCGGCGCCTGACCGTCTACGCGCCGCTTTCGATCGTGGGATACAAACAGTTCCTTGACGTCGTTTTACTGAAAAGCCTCGTCGACGTTCTCAGCGGTCGACGGCTCGGCTGGACGAGAGCCGATCGCATCCCACAAGACGGGGCGCTCTCAGCTCCGATCGACTCCCCCGAGCTTATCGGTACGGTCGACTCCTCGGAGACCCCCGCCGGGACGACCGAGCCCGACACAGCGGCCAGCGGTATCGAGGTCTATCTCGATGCGGCCGACGAGTGGCGGTGGCGGCTCAAACACCGAAACGGGAACATCATCGCTGATTCGGGGCAAGGGTACAGCTCCAAGGCCGGTGTCGACGAAGCCGTGGATCGAATCAGGCGGTTGGCCGGCGACGCCGACAGGCTTGGGTACGATCCAGCCGGGTTCGAGGTTTATCGGGATGCGGACGGGTGGCACTGGCAGCTCCGAAGCCGGAACGGAACGCTCATTTCACGGTCCCGAAGCGGCTACGCCACACGAAGCGACGCCCACGGGGGCATCGACCGATCGAAACAGTACGCCGGCACCGACGACCGCTGGGAAGTGACTGTGGGTGAATCGGGGGGGTATCACTACCGGTTGATCGCACCGAACGGACGAGTGATCGCCGGAAACGTCGGTCCGTTCGATAGCGAGTCAGACGCGGAGCACGCCATCGAACGCGTCCGGTCGGTCATCGACGAGGCGGATACGCTCAGCTATGAGCCGGTCGGCTTCGAGGTCTATCGGGACGCGGCCGGGGAGTGGCGCTGGCGGCTCCGACACCGAAACGGCCGGATCCTGGCCGATAGCGGCCAGGGGTACAGTTCGAGGCGGTCGGCGCTCGAGGGGATCGAGAGCGTTCGTCGAAACGCGGAACACGCGGATTTCCGCATCGCTAGCTGAGCGCGGACGGCGTCCGATTGGTGTCGCCCGTTTAACCGCTTTTTTGTTCGGGGCGATATAACCAGTGAGAATACGAACTGTGTGGGATATCTATCATGATTATGGAATAACATTTATTCGTTGAGTTCCGACGGCCACACATGGGGCAACAAGACGCCGAGACTTTCGGTCTCAGTCACCTGACTGTGGTTCCTGAAAACCTCGACCCATCGGACACCGACGACGTATCAGGCTCGGAATAACACATCCGATCCGGTCGGAGTAAAGATAGCCGGTTTCGGCGACCGCCGTCGCCTTTGTCGGTCGAAACGAACCTTCTTGTAGCCGCCTCTCCCACAGGGAGCCATGGGACTGTTCGATCGGCTCCGTGGCGGGAGCGGACCGCGGGTCGCGTTTTTCGGCATCGACGGCGTACCGTACTCGCTTGTCGCCGATAACGAGGAAACGTTCGAGAACCTCCATGCCTTCGCGGCGGGCGGCGAAATAGACTCCATCGTCCCGCCCGAATCGAGCGCGTGTTGGCCGTCGCTGACGACCGGTGTCAACCCGGGCGGAACCGGCGTGTACGGGTTTCAGGATCGGGAGATAGACAGCTACGAGACGTACGTCCCGATGGGACAGGACGTCCAGGCCACACGGCTGTGGTCGCGGGTCGACGACGCGGGCGGGGAGGCCACAGTGATGAACGTCCCCGTGACGTTCCCGCCGGATCGCGACATCCAGCGGATGGTCAGCGGCTTCCTCTCGCCGGGCGTCGAGAAGGCGGCCTACCCCGACGAACTCCGCGAGACGCTCGAGAGGCTGGAGTACAAGATCGACGTCAACGCCAAACTCGGGCACAAGGAGGACAAAGGGAAGTTCATCGAGGACGCCCACCGAACGCTCGACGCCCGCTTCGAGGCGTTCAAACACTACATCGAACAGGACGACTGGAGCCTCTTTTTCGGCGTGTTCATGACGACGGATCGGGTGAATCACTTCCTGTTCAAACACTACGAGGAAGACGGCGAGTACAAGAAGGAGTTCCTCGAGTTCTACGCGAAACTCGACGAGTATCTCGGCGAACTGCGCGGCATTCTCGACGAAAAGACGACGATGGTCGTCGCCTCCGATCACGGCTTTACCTCGCTCGACCACGAGGTCAAGTGCAACGTCTGGCTCGAGGAAAACGGCTGGCTCTCCTTCGATGACGACGACCACGACAGCCTCGGCGACATCGCCGACGACACCCGGGCGTACTCGCTCATCCCAGGCCGATTTTATATAAACCTCGAGGGGCGCGAACCGCGCGGTTCGGTTCCCGAAGACGAGTACGAGTCCGTTCGGCGGGAACTCAAACACGAACTCGAGGACCTCGAGGGGCCGAACGGCCGAGCCGTCGCGGATCGCGTCGTCACGAAGGAGGACGCCTTCCGCGGGGAGCACGACGAGATCGCGCCGGACCTCGTCGTCATTCCGAACGACGGCTTCGACCTCAAATCGGGCTTCCGCGGCGGCGAGGAGGTGTTCGACACCGGGCCACGAAACGGGATGCACAGCTTCGAGAACGCCTGTCTGTTCGTCGACGACGACGGCGCGAACATCGAGGATGCTGATCTCTACGACATCGCGCCGACGATCCTCGAGTTGCTCGACATCGGCATCGACCGCGGCGAGTTCGACGGTGCGTCGCTCGTCTGAGACGTATATACGGAGACGTTAATCCGGCGAAGGCTGTGCTTCCCACCGGCGGTCCACGCTCGCTGAAAGCCGCCTGTCGCCGTCGTGGCCTCGATTTCGGATGTAAAAAACACGGAACTCGGAACGGTATCGAACGCGTCTTTCGGAACATGACACGCCGAGAGATTAGTTTCTCGAACTGTTTCAGACGCCAACGCGGACACTGCGGTCGCGTTCGATCGTTCGTTCTCGCATGGACTCGGCGTATTTAAACACTGCCGGGTCCGGCGGCGGTACGTTTTTGTGCGACTGGTCGAAACGACGCGTCGATGACCCTTGCGGGGACCGTGCTTGCCGGCGCGGTGTTCGGCCTCGCGCTCGCCGCGCCACCGGGACCGATGAACGCGATCATCGCCGAGGAGTCGGTCCTTCGCGGCTGGCGGGCGGGTTTCAAAACGGGGCTGGGGGCGATGAGCGCGGATCTCCTGTTCTTCGGGCTGGCCCTCGCCGGCGTCGTGACCGTCGTCCGGGAGTTCCCGGCGCTGCGCGACGGAATGTTCCTCGTCGGCGGGCTGTTGATGTTGTATTTCGCCTCCGCTGCGGTTCGGGGAGCACGCGAGGAGTTCCGCGCCGGTTCGACGCCCGAGGGCCGCGGGTTTTCGAAGGCGTTCGTCCTCTCGTTGACGAACCCCTATCAGATCCTCTTTTGGTTGACCGCCGGCGTGGGGCTTTTGACACCGGGGACGATCGACGTCCTCGCGTACGTGAGCGACCCGCTGTCGGGCATCGTGGTCGTCGAAACCGGGAGCGCCGCGCTCGTCGTCGGGCTGTTCTGTGGGGTCGCCGTCTGGATCGTCGGGTTTCCGGCCGCGCTGACTGCGGCCGAGTCCCGAACCGAGTCGTTCGCGCCGGTCGTGGCCTACGGGAGCGCGGCCGTCCTCGCTGTGTTCGGGCTGTACTTCATCGCGGAGGTGCTCGTGTTGTAAGCCGCCGGGCGCACTACTCGAGGTCGATGTCCGGCGGTGCTTCCGGCTCCATCTCCGCGATTTCTCCCTCGAGCCACTCCTTGAACCACCGGACGCGTTTGATTCGCTGGGCGGCGATGCTCTCGGCGGTGTCGGAGCGAACCCGCGAGACGGCGTCCTCACCGCGCTCGAGCACCCGCCCGACCATCTCGTTTGCGTCCATGTGGGTTCGGGACTCGTATCCCATCCGCAGGAGCATGAGCGTCGTCCCGTTCGCTCCGACCTTATCGAGGAGGTCCGCCTCCATCAGACACCGCGTCTCGAGAGGGACGTCCGAGAGGTCGCCCTCGTAGGAGTGTTCCGCGACGGCGTCACACACCTGCGCAATGAACGATTCGGGGAACTCGGTCCGCGATCGGAGATACTCGCGGGCAACACGCGCGCCCGCCTCGGCGTGGACGTCTTGGTCGGCCTCGAGTTTGGCGATGTCGTGAAACAGCGCCGCGACGCGGGTCACGTCGACGTTTGCCCCCTCCTTTTCGGCAATCTCGGCCGCCAGTTCCGCGACGTTGAGGATGTGGTTGTAGCGATACTCCGCGGAGTGCCAGGGGTACCACCGCATCCGGCCCCCCTCCGCTTCACCTTCGACGCTGGCGGAGAGATAGTCGTACACGAACCGCTTCATCTCCTCGAACTCCTCGCGGGAGACGGGCGATTCCTTTATTTCGACACCCATGTATCCACCTCCCGAATCATGAAAACGAACGCGTGAATCATCTTGTTGACGAAAAGGGTAGTTCGACTCTTTAGGTTTACGACCGGCGGTTCGGCCTGCACCGGCCGGCGGCGTTATATCCGCCGAGGGCCAACAGGGCGGTGTATGATGCTGCCGACACACGCGCTGGTAGGGATGGCGCTTGCGCTCCCCGTGGCGCTTTCGTTCCCCGAACTGGCCCCGGCGGCGCTCGTCGGCGGGTTCGTCGGGGGAGTCGTCCCTGATCTCGATCTGTACGCGGGACACCGACGGACGCTTCATTTTCCGACGCTGTACCCGATCGTGTCCGTTCCGGCCGCCCTCGCCGCGGTGGTGTGGCCGACACCGGCCGCCGTCGCCGTCGCGTTCGTCTTCCTCGGGGCGGCGGTCCACTGCAGGATGGACATCTACGGCGGTGGCCTCGAACTCCGCCCCTGGGAGGGGACCTCCGACCGGGCGGTGTACGACCACGTCGCCGGCGAGTGGTACGCCCCACGACGGCTCGTAAGCTACGACGGATCGAAAGGCGATCTGGGCATCTCGGCCGCCGCGGCCGTCCCCCTTCTGATAGCCGTCGAGTGGCCCCTCACCGCACTCGTCGTCGCGGCGCTTCTGATCGCGACGGTGTACGTCCTCCTCCGACGCGTGCTCGCGTCGCTCGCCCCGAGCGTGTTCGCACAGGTCCCCGAACCGCTCGACGAGTACGTTCCCGATCGGTACGTGACCGAGCCGTCCGACCGGAACTGATACGTCAGCGCGATCGGTCGAGGACGGACACGACCGAACGCTCGTTTCCAGCAGCATTCGGTTTTATGGTATACCGCGTGGAACCTTTCGATATGGACATTCGCGAAGCCACGGCGGACGATGGGCCGGCGATCCGATCCATCGCTCTGCGGTCGATGGAAGCGTCGTACTCGCTGAGTCCGAGCACGATAGAGAGCGCGATCATGCAGTGGTATGGAGTCGACAGTTTCGCCGACCTTCTCAGCGACGACGATGCCGTGATACTGGTCGCCGAGCGTGACGGGGAGCCCGTCGCCTTTTCGGAGAGCCTCCTCGTTGAGGGGCGGGGCGATATCCACTGGATCCACGTCGCCGCGATGCACCGCGGCGAGGGAATCGGTCAGGCGCTCTACGAGGCGACGCGGGAGCGTCTCGAACAGGAGGGCGCGGAGACGATCCGCGGGCTCGTCCTCGCGATGAACTCCGAGGGGAACCGGTTTTGGGAGAATCGCGGGCTCCAGAAGGCCGGAGAAGGTACCGTCGAGGTCGACGGAACCGCGTTCGTCGAGAACGTCTACGTCGACGAGGACAGCGTCGAACTCAAACCGATCGTCGTCGACGACAGGGAACTTTACATCGACCGCGGGGACTCAGAGCGCGGCTCCGCCGGACCGTTTTACACCGTCTACACCGACGAGAAGCGCGAGACGCGCTACAGCTACTACTGTGGGAACTGCGAATCGCTCATAACGGCGATGGACACGATGGGACGACTCTCCTGTGAGGAGTGCGGCAACCAGCTCAAGCCGACGCGGTGGGACGCCGCGTACATGTAGTCCGGGACCACAGGCCGGTCGCTCGCGGGACCTGTTCGTGCCGACATCGGGACGGATTTCTCGGGATCCGACCACCGATTGAGAACCGTGGTAATCTTTATTTCCCAGTAGATCCAACCGTTCGGTGAATGGGAGCTGTTAGCACATCCCTCGTCGAGGAGGCACGAACCGTCTTCCGCGATCTCGGTTACGAACTCACGGCGGAGAACGGCGAGCTCCGGGCCGAACGGAAATGGCGGACCGTCTACGTGACGACGGACGATCCGGAAGAGGCGAACTCACACGGGCGGCTCCGGTGTTTCGTCGCCCGTTGCGAACGCGCACCCGAGGTTCAAAATCGGTTGCTCGAGATCGAACCCGACTACGATTGGGCGGTCATAAGCGTCGACGAGGAAGGGGAGTATCGGGTGTTACACCCGAGTGCGGACGTGCTGCCGGCGCCGTAACTACCGGATCGTTCAGTCCTCGAGCGCGCCGACGGCGACGCTTCGATCGCTTGCCCGGAACGGGAACCTTCCCGTGCGGTAGAAATAACTTTTACCTGATATTTCAGGGTAGTTTTACAACGTGGCACGGCGAAGCGGCGAGTGTCATGGTGTTCAAAAAGATCACACTCATCGGAACGAGCGAGGAAAGCTTCGACGCCGCGGCGGACGACGCCCTCGACCGCGCCGAGGACACGCTCGATAACATCTACTGGGCGGAAGTCGAGGAGTTCGGCGTCGAGATAGCCTCCGCCGACGGCCGGGAGTACCAGGCGGAACTCGAGGTCGCCTTCGAGCTCGAGTAACGGAACGGATACACGACGGCGGTTTTTATCAACGCATAAAGCGAATCCCCCGAAGTCGTACGGAAATCAAAGGTTTCCGTGATGACGAGACGCCACAGGCGTCTCGAACCACCCGGCCCCGGGGCGATCCACCGGAAACCGTTTGTGGAGTGCCGAGTACGGCCGATCCACAGCCGACCGGGCAAAAGACCAACGAGACCGGGAGCTCAGCCATCGACTGACGTGACGTGCGGTGGAGGTGAGACCTCCACCGCCGCACCGTCGTTAAACGGTGGTTTCGACCGGCGACCCGTGGGAGTAATCACACCGTATCTATACCGAAACCGAACCAACGAACGGTCGAAATGAGCGCCACACTGCCGCTGCAGTTCGGAATCCCCGGTGGTCCAGAACTCCTGATAATCCTGTTCATCGCCGTCCTCCTGTTCGGCGCGAACAAACTCCCGAAACTGGCGCGGGCCGGCGGGGAGGCGATGGGCGAGTTCAAGCGCGGTCGCGAAGAGCTCGAAGCGGAACTCGAGGACGGCATCGAGGGCGAAAGCGAGGACGCGACTGACACCACCGACCACGGTTCCGATGGCGACAGCGGCGAGCGAGAGCGTCGCGGCGGCGAACCCGCGACGTAACGGCGAGGCGACCGTCGCTCGTTGGGATCGTCTTGCGTCTGCCGGACGGTCGTCTGCTGGAGATATATGTAGTACCCGGCCGTCGTTCCGTTCGATGGACCGGAGTCGAACCGAGATGGAGTCGGTTACGGTCGAGTTCGACGAAGACACGATCGAAGCCGTCGACGAGAAGGCGTTCGCCGACCACCGGGATAACCGCCAGGCGGCGATCCGCGACCTGCTCGACGCGTGGATCAAACGGTCCGACGTGGAGGACCGAACCGAGTGACAGCCGCTCCGGTGTAAACGGCGGGATTCTCCCCCCGGAAGCGTAGCGCACGCTCCCGGCCAAACCCTCAGGAGGCGTGCCGAGGGGTTTTATTCGCGTACCCCGGATGACGGCGTATGAACGAACGGCGTCTGGTCGTCGCCGGGTTCGGAGCCCTTATGTTGGCCGTTGTCGGATATCTCCTCTACCGTTTTATCGCCGCCATCACGGTCGCGATCTTTCTGTACTACTCGACGCGGCGTTTTTATATCGAGTTGGGCCGATTCCGGCTGCCAAAGCGCGTTCGGGCCGCGCTGACGATCTCTACGCTCGGGATCCCGCTTGTCGTGCTCCTCAGTTACACGGTCGCCCTGCTCGCCGTCGAAGTCAGGGATTTCGTCCGAACGTCCCCACTCTCCGAGGCCGCACCCGACGATGTCGGGTGGCTCGAGGGCATCGAGGATCTCCCCGAGTTGACCATCGACGGCATCATCGAGGCCTACCGGGCCGGACAGCTCGACGTGTTCATCGAGTTCGTTGTCGGACATGCCGCGTTCGTGACGAGCGTCGTGACGGGCCTGTTGTTGAACCTGCTCATCGTCGTCATTCTGACCTACTATCTCCTCATCGACGGCTCGGCGTTCCGTCGGTGGTTGCTTCAGTTCGATGACGATGACATCGCCAGGACGTACTTCGAGGCCGCCGACGACGAACTCGAGGCAGTCCTCTTCGGAAATCTGTTGAACGTTATCGTCATCTCGCTTATCGCGATCGTCGTTTTCACTGCGTACAACGCCTTCGCACCCTCGGCGGCCGAAGTGCCGTATCCGGCACTCGCCGGGGCGTTGACGGGAATCGCGAGCCTTATTCCCGTCGTCGGGATGAAGATCGTGTATCTCCCGCTCGCCGGATTGGCGGCCGTCCCGATCGCGCTCGATTGGGATCCCACGCTCGTGCCGTACGTCCTCGGCTTCCTCGTGTTGGCGATCGTGATCGTCGATACTATTCCCGATCTCATTCTTCGCCCGTACTTGAGCGGCAAACGAACCCACGTCGGGCTGTTGATGTTGGCGTACGTCTTCGGTCCGGTCGCGTTCGGCTTCTACGGGCTGTTTTTCGCGCCGATCGTGCTCGTCTTGGGGCTCACCTTCGTCGACACCGCGCTGTCGCAGTTGCTCGGTGTCGAGGACGGTCGCGAGCGCCCTCCGGACACACAGACCCGTTTGAACGAGTTCAGGTGACCGGGCGCTACAACCGTTCGACGATCGTCGCGATCCCCTGGCCGAACCCGATACACATCGCACAGAGCCCATAACGGCCTTCGCAGGCCGCCAGTTGGTACGGGAGCTTCCCGAGAAGTCCCGCCCCGGTCGCGCCGAGCGGGTGGCCGTGTGCGATCGCGCCACCCCAGACGTTCGTCCGCCCGTGGTCGGCCCCGGTCTCCTCGAGCCACGCGGCCAACACCGAGGCGAACGCCTCGTTGATCTCGAATCGATCGATGTCGCCGACTGTCAGATCGTTCTCGGCCAGCAGCTCCGTCGTCGCCGGGATTGGCCCCGTGAGCATCGTGATCGGATCGACGCCGACGACGTGGCTGTCGACGATCCGGGCGATCGGATCCCAGCCGTGCTCGGCGGCTGCCGCCTCGCTCGCGACGAGGAGGCCCGCGGCGCCGTCGACAATGCCGGAGGAGTTGCCCGGGTGATGGAACCCGTCCTCCTCGCTCCGGAACGACGGCGGGAGGGTCGAAAGCGTGTCGAGGTCGGTCTCGGGGCGCATGTGCTCGTCGCGCTCTACGACGATCGACTCGCCGTTCAGCTCGGTCCCGACGGGGACGACCTGCTCGTCGTAGCGGCCGGCCGCCCACGCGTCCCCGCAGCGCGATTGGGACTCGACCGCGAGTTCGTCGAGGCGCCGCCGGGAGAACCCGTACTCCTCGGCGATCCGTTCGGCACCCTCCCCCTGCGTCGTGAGTTCCTCGAAGTGCTCGAAGTACGTCTCGGTGACGCCGTCGCCGTCGGAGCCGATCGGGACCCGCGTCATGTGTTCGACGCCGCCGGCGACGAGAACGTCGTGGGTCCCGCTCGCGATCTGTCCCGCCGCGAAGTTGACCGCCTGCTGTCCGGAGCCGCACATCCGGTTGAGTTGGACGCCCGGTACGCCGTCGCCCCAACCGGCGACCATCGGAGCGAGGCGCGCGATGTTGAGCCCCTGTTCGCCGACCGGCGAGACACAGCCGTAGATCACGTCCTCGATCGTGCCGGGATCGAAGCCGTTGCGCGTCTCCAGCGCCGTGAGCGGCTCTGCGGCCAGATCCTGCGGGTGCGTGTCGGCGAAGGAGCCGTCGCGTTTGCCGAACGGTGTTCGAACGGCGTCGACGATGACTGGTGTGTTCATACGTCCCACGAACGGGAGGTAGCGTTTTGTGTGTTGTGCTCGGTCGCGGCCGGAGATCAGGGGTGGCGAACGACTATTTAATACGGTTCCCGACGTACGTTCACGTATGACACGCGAGATACGTTTCAACGACTGCTCGTCCGTGCTCGAAACGATCGAGTATCCGGCGGCACAGTCCGACGCGGCGAGCGAGCTCTCGGACGTCACGGTGCTTTTGGCCGACGGCGAGCGGAACCTCGGCGAGTTGATTTCACAAACCAACAGCGAAGCGTTCGCGTCCGTTGACGATCTCGAATCGGAACTACACAACGTCCTGCCGCGTGGGGCGGTCGGTGAACCGTATCAATCGGAGGGGGACGCGTAAGGTTTTATCAAGACATGCGACGCAGATCGCGTCACCGATGGCGCTGATCGTTCCGTTCGATGGGTCGAGTCTTTCGAAGACCGCGTTAGTGCGAGCCGTTCAGTTCGATACTGTGTTGAAAGAAGGCGTCGTCAGCGTGACTGCGATCCCGAAGAACAACGCCGAGTATGCCAGAGAACGGGGCTGGATCGACCCAACGGAACCGTTCGACACCGACGCCGTCGTCTCGCATCTTCGCAACGAGAGCGAACAGATCGCGCCGGATGCGGCGTTTCATTACCGCTTCGTCGATCGATACGCCCCGCCCGGAACGGTTGCCAATCGCATCCGGAAGTTCGCCAGAACCAACGATGCGAGCATCGTCTTCATCGGGAGCGAGAACGCGGGGAGATTCGTGAGCCGATTCACGGTCGGCACGTCCATCGCTGCCGACCGGGCCTACGATACGATGTTGATCACCAACGAGAAGTTGCCAAAAATAACGAAACTCGAGGACGCAGCTCCTGCCGAGGACCTGCTCCCGTGAATCCCGCGGATAACCCACGCCACCGTTTCGCGCCAGTCCTTTAGCGGAACCCCACCGGAAGCAGGGGCGTATTCGCCGTCCCCGCTTTTTTGTATCGCAACCCTTCCATTATGAACGCCGCGCGGCCGCCGCGAACCGAGCCGATCAGCGATCGGGAGAACCAGAAAAATACAATGCACACCGGCGACTACCGGACGGCATGGGTCTTTCACTCGAGACCGACTGCCCCGACTGTGACTCGACGGAGTTCTACAAGTCGGCGAGCATGCGGATCCAACTCGGCAGAAAGAAGAAGTGGCGCTGTACCGACTGCGAGTACGGGTTCGTGACGATCAACGGCATCGATACGTCCGCGTGACGCGTTTCCGGCAGTCGCTGGATCGGCTTCGGGCGGGTCCAGCCCCGACCCGGACACGGGGTCGTTCAGTACTTCGGCTCGGCACCGGTTTTGGCGTAGATGTCGTCCATAATCCGGTCGCGCTCGCGTTGCCACTCGGGGAACCGCCCCGGCGACGAGGGGTACGTTTCGTAGTGTGAGAGCAGGCGATCGGCGAGAGCCTTCGTGTCGTAGAGGTTCTTCAGCGTGCCCCAGTGGCCGAAGCTCTTGACCAGCACGCGGAGTTTGAGCCCCAATCCGACGTTCGCCGACCCCGAGTACAGCGCGTCGGAGAGCTTATCAGCGGGAAGCGACGCGAGCAGCGCCAGCAGGTCGTCGAGATCGTATGCCGTCGAGAAGACGTTGTAGATGTCGAGGGCGGCATAGCGGCCGCCGTAGTGCTCCATGACGCGCTCGTTGTATCGCCACAGCATCTCCTCGCTCACGTCGCCGTCGTCGAGCGCCTGGACCGCCTGCTCGCCGGCGTATTGGCCGGCGTAGGCGGCCCCGGCGATCCCGCCGCCGCTTATCGGGTTGACGTGGGCGGCCGAGTCCCCGATCGCCATGTAGCCGGGCGCGACCGCCGAATCGTACGGACGGCGCGTCGGCAGCGCCGCGCCGAGTTTGTCCTTCACGGTGGCGTTTTTGAGTTCGGGCCGGTTTTGTACGTCTTCCCGGAGGTCGGCGACGAGTTGCATCGGCTCCTCGTTCATCTGAAAGCCCAATCCGACGTTGATCTCCGTCGGCGTCCGCGGGAAGTACCACAGATATCCGGCCGACCGTTTCGTGGGTTTGAACACCAAGGCATCGGACCACTCGACCGGCTCGTCGACCTCGATAACTTCGCGGTACGCCGAGGAGAACTGCGAGTACCGAACGTTGGTGTCGAACGTCGTCCCCTCGAAGTCGGCCTTGTCCTGCAAAAGCGACAGCGCGCCGGCCCCATCAAGGACGATCTCGGCCTCGTAGCGCCTTCTGTCGCCTTTCCTCGTCCCTTCGAACCCGTACACCCGACCCTCGTCGTCCTGAAAGACGTCCTGGACGACGGTGTCGTAGTGGAACTCGGTGCCCGCGCGCTCGGCCCCCTCGATGAGGCGACGCCCGTAGTCGTAGCGGTCGATGACGGCGAGTTCGCCCGGAACGGGGATGTCGAGCACCGCGTTCTCCCGTGGGATTTCGAACTGGCCGTGGTCGACGTCAGTGTTGGTGAAAGAGTCCTCGATGTGGGATTTGGGGATCGATTCGGGGAACTTGTCGGCCCCCTTCAGCGCGTCACCGCAGGCGATGTGGCCCGCCTCGGCTTCGTCCTTGCGCTCGACGATGACGACGTCGTATCCCGCCTGCCCGATCGTGGCGGCGGCATAACAACCGGCCGTCCCGGCTCCGACGATGGCGACGTCGTACTCGAACGTGGTCATAAATGTGAATCGACGCCGGGGCGCAAAACTCTTTACCATCCACTCCCCGAAAAAGGGCGCTTCAGCGCGCCGTCCAGCCGCCGTCGACGGCGAACGTCGCCCCGGTCGCGTACGAGGCGAGATCGCTCGCCAGAAACACCGCCGGCCCGGCGATCTCCTCGGGCTCCGCGAACCGATCGAGCGGCGTCCGATCCTCGATCGACGCCCGAAGCCGGTCGTTTTCCTGCAGATCGCCCGTGAGGTCCGTCGCGACGTACCCCGGCGCGAGGCAGTTGACGCGCACATCGGGGGCCCAATCCAGCGCGAGGCTTTTCGTCAACCCGACGAGGCCGTGCTTCGAGGCGACGTACGGATGCTGTCGGGGCAGCCCGACGAGGCCGCCCACCGAGGCGACGTTTACCAGCGACCCGTTCGACGCCTTGAGCGTCGATTCGGCCGCACGAGCGCAGGCGAACGCACCGCCCAGATTCACGTCGGTCACGAGGTCGAACCCCTCGTCGTCGACGGCCTCGGGCGTGCCGAGCGCGCCGTCGGGGTTTATGCCCGCGTTGTTGACGACGACATCGATCCCGAGGTCGTCGTCGATCCGATCGAAACAGGCTTCGACCGCCTCACGGTCGGTGACATCGAGCGTCTCGACGCGGCTCTCGACGCCGCGGTCACGAACCGATTCGACGACCGCCTCCAGATCCGCCTCGGTCCGCGAGAGCGGGACGGCGTTCGCGCCCGCCGCCGCAAATCCGAGCGTTATCGCGCGCCCGATGCCCCGCGAACCGCCCGTTATCACCGCTGTCTGCCCCGAAAGATCGAACTCCATACGGTACGGCGCGGCGCGAGGCTCAAAAACCCGTGTGGTCGCCCGTGAGGGAGCCGGCGGCGCCCGGCCCCCGACAAACGCGCTTCGTAACCCTCATACGGCGCATGCGCATACGATTCCCCGATGGACCTACGCGTCATCGAGAACAGAGAGACCGAACTGTCGATCGAGATCCAAGACGAGGATCACACCTTCATGAACGTTCTAAAGGGGACGTTGCTCGAAGTCGACGGCGTCACGACCGCGACGTACGATATGAACCCCGAGCAGTCCGGCGGCCAGACGGACCCCGTCGTTACGATCAAAACCGACGGAAGCGTCGACCCCCTCGACGCCCTCGAAGCCGGCGCAGCCGGCGTGAAGACGAAGACAGACGAGTTCAAACAGTCATTCGAATCCGCGGCCTGACTGTTCTCCCGAGCCGTTCAACAGGCGATATACCCGACGAACACGGTCCCGTCCGGGCCGACGTGGACGTCGATCCCCTCGAAGCCGTACTCGCCGCCGACCGTTTCGGCGACGCCACTGTCCTCTAACAGCGACGATGCCAACGCGTCCGTGAACGCCGCCTCGTCGTCGAATCCGGTGACGTCGACGGACTGCTCCGCGATACCGAACCTCGGCGAGGTGCGACACTGCGGGTCGAACGCTCCGAGGTCCGGCACCGACCCGTCGTACTCGGGGTCGTATCGCTCCGCGACCCGGTGGCGTGTCGCATACTCCGCGAAGGCGTCGAGGCCCTCGTCGCGCTCGCGGGCGGCGACGCCTCGCTCTCGGCGATCCGTCTCGAAACGGTCATGTAACTCGGATTCGACGACCGCGAGATCGAGCCCGGCGCTTCGGTCGGCGTCGCCGGGCGCGTCCGGCGGCGACGGCGGCCCCGAGAGTCCCGGAATCGGAATGACGCCGGTTAGCGCAAGGCCGACCACCGTTATGACGGCGACGATACCGACGAGATACGGTGCGCCGACGGACAGATATCCCGGCGACGAGACTTCGTCGGTCAGGTCGGCGGCGTCGGCCTCGCGCTTTCGCAGATCGTGGTTGCCACACCGCGAACACGGCGGGGAGTGTTTGACGTGCTCGCGGCCGCAGTTCGTACAGACCCACACGAGCGATCCGCCCTCGAAGGGCGACGACGAGCCGTCTTCGACCCGTTCGAACGCCTCGTGGCCGCAGGTGCCGCACGAGTCCTGTTGTGCATCGTACTCCCGACCGCACCACGCACAGCGCCACGTCACGGAATCAGACACACCGCCATTTCACTGCTGGTTGGGACGCTCCCGACCGGATAAAAGGTTCCGTTCGCCGAACTGCCGCGTCGTCGGTCCGATCCCGCGTGAACTCGTGGACTCACTCGCTGCCGCGTACTGCGCATGTGCTCTACGGGTCGCTTTCGCTCCCCGCTCGCTTCTTCGAGGTCTCGTTCGCCCCGCTCACTCGACCTCGCTAGATCCGAACCGGAACCCCTTGCTCGGCGAGGCGGCGCTTGACCTCGTCGACCGAGTACTCCTCGAAGTGGAAGATCGAGGCGGCGAGGGCGGCGTCGGCGCCCGCCTCGGTGAACACCTCGGACATATGATCCGGGGAACCGCATCCCGACGACGCGATGACGGGCGTCGAGACGTTGTCACAGACGGACTTCGTCAGCGGGATATCGTAGCCGTCTTTCGTTCCGTCGGCGTCAATAGAGTTGACGAACAGCTCGCCGGCGCCGCGGTCGGCGGCCTCCCGTGCCCACTCGACGACGTCGATACCGGTACCCTCGCGGCCGCCTTTGACGGTACACTCGAACCAGCAGGACTCGCCGTCGACATCGGCGTAAAATTCGCCCGACTCGTCGAACCGTCGGCGGGCGTCGACGGAGATGACGATACACTGGCTGCCGAACGCCGCCGCGCCCTCGCCGATCAGTTCGGGGCGTTCGATCGCTCCGGTGTTTATCGAGACCTTGTCCGCGCCGGCCCGGAGGGTCTCTTTGATATCGGTTTTCGTCCGGATCCCGCCGCCGACGGTCAGCGGGATGAAACACTCGTCGGCCACGGCGGAGACCGTGTCGAGCATCGTCTCTCTCCCCTCGGCGGAGGCCGTGATGTCGAGGAAGACGAACTCGTCGGCGCCCGCCTCGTTGTACTTTTTCGCGAGTTCGACCGGGTCGCCGGTGTACTCGAGATCCTCGAAGTTGACCCCGGTGTAGACGGCCGCGTCCCCGTCGTCGTCCAGATCGACGTCGATGCAGGGAATAATCCGTTTCGTGAGCGTCATTCAGTGCGTCGACGTAGTCCGGGACCGGGTTTGACGGTTTCGGAAGGCGGGATACCAGCGAGGGAAGACGGGTCGGGGGTATGCGGGTTAGTCGTCGTCGGCCGGCGTCGGCGGGGCGGTCCGCAGCGGCTCCTTCGGCTTGATCGGGGAGCCGGATTCGAGGCCGCGCTCGGCGAGCGCGAGTCCGCCCATAACCTCGATGCAGAGGCGGTTGGCGAAGCCGGACGTGATGCCGCCGTTGTAGGAGTTCGTGTCGCTCGCGTCGTACTGGGGAGCGACCTCGACGACGTCGAACCCGACGTTGTCGGGATCCATCTGCTTCGTGACCTCACGGATCATTTTGAACGCCTCACGCGGCATGAGTCCGCCCGGCTCCGGTTCGCCCGTCCCCGGACAGTACGCGGGGTCCATCACGTCGACGTCGAAAGAGATCCAGACGGCGTCCGTTCCGTCGGTCGCCCGATCGACGGCGTCCTGTGCGATCGCCGAGAGGTCGTACTCCGCGACGTCGTCGGCGGTGTACCACTTCATGCCGGCCTCGCGCATCTCCTCGTAGGTGTCGGGGCCGGGCCAGAAGCCGCGGGGACCGATCAGCGTGTAGTTGTCGCCGTCCATGATGCCGAGGTCGTGGACCCGCTTGACCCACGCGCCATGATCGTATTTGAAGCCGGTGAGGCCGTCCTCCCCCGTGTCGGCGTGGCAGTCGAAGTGGATCAGCCCGATGTCGTCGTAGCCGTTGGCCTCGGCCCAGCCCTTTATATCGGGGTAGCTGATCGAGTGGTCGCCGCCGATGACGAGCGGCATCGCGCCGGTCTCGACGATCCCAGCGACGGCGTCCTCGATGTTCTCCTGGCTCTTTTTCGTATCACCGGGGGATATCGTCGCGTCGCCGTGGTCGACAACGCTAAACGTATCGAACGGATCGACGCCGGTCTCGATGTTGAAATGCTCGTAGGGGGGCGAGGGAACCGTCGAGGCCGCCCGAACCGCACGCGGTCCGTAGCGGGTCCCCGGTCGGATCGTCGTCGCGGTATCCAGCGGCGCGCCGAGAACCGCGATGTCGGCGTCCGAGGCCTCGAGTTCCCCTTCCTCGACCGCCATCGGTAGCTTCAGGAACGAGGGGATGCCCGAGAAGATCGGTTCGTTCGCTTCCTTGTACTTTTCGCCGTAGATGTCTTCGCCGTTTCGTTCGGTCATTGGTTGAAATTCTGTTTGTGCGTGCTGGATTATACACCGTTCGGTGACAAATATCCGGCACTAGTCCACGAAAGTTATTTTCCCTCGGAGTAACTAAAGTATTCCTTTGAACGGATAATAGCACGTTGGTAGTAGCAGGGGAGGGGAATACTACCCTTGTCCGCAAGTAATATTTATATCTCCTTTAGGGCAGTGACGCTGCTACCTGCGGAACGGCGGACCGGAACTGATGCCAACGGAGCGCCGGGGGTCGCCCCCAACGAGGAGTCACCGAGTTGCGAGGCGAGGGCCGGTTGTTGATCCCTTTGGGACCCGTATCGCCGACGGTGAAGCGCTACGTATAAATCTGACACTCGCCCAAACACGGATATGAAGGATTACATCGTCGAGGAGGAACAACAGCTCTCCCCGGTCGTCGTCGGGACGACGGCGGTCCTCATCTTCGTGTTCGGACTCGGACTTCTCTACCAACTCGTCGGTCTCGTCGTGTGATCGCCGACCCTCCCGCCCGACGCAACGCTCAGCGCTATCGGCGATCGAGCCGCTTCGAGACGTACGGGCCGTCCTGATAGTAATCAAGCTTCCCGCGGTAGTACTCCCTGGCACCGATCCCCGAGATGACCGATAGCCTCCCGAAACCGGCCTCTGTCGCCAGTTCCTCGGCCTTCCCGAGCAGTTCGCGGCCGTACCCCCTGTGTTGGTGGTCGTCGCCGCTTTCCTCGCCGACGGCGACCTCACCGCCGTAGACGTGGAGCTCGCGGACGAGGGCGGCGTCTTCGAGCTCCGGCCTGAGCGGGTCGTCGGCCGGTAGCGGGCCGCCAGCCGACGACCCGCCCGGGAACCGGAGCCGACAGAAACCGATCAGCAGGTCCCTCTCGAAATCCTCGATCGAGATGAAATGCTCCGTGCCGCCCGCGGCCTCGTAGGTGTGGACGTCCAACTCGACGGTGTTCGGCTCGGCGTCGTTCATACCGACCTCCCGACAGCGGATACACTCACACGTCCAGCCGTGGTCGTCCATCCGCTTTCGGGCGAGCTGTCTGAGGTTGGACTTCCAGACGCCGGCGTCGATGAAATCGGCGGGGATGTCCCGCTGGACGCGCTGAAGTCTGGTGTAGCGGGGGATCATCGATTTGATTTCGGCGACGAGGTCCGCGGCCTCCTCGTTCGTCAGGGGCTCGTACTCGTCGCGACGCCACATGTCGTAGGTGACCGTATCGCGGACGACGAGCGTCGGGTAGATCTTCAAGTAATCCGGCCGCCACTCCGAGTTCTCGAACAGCTCGCGGAAGTCCTGTAGACACATCTCCTTCGACATGCCGGGCTGGCCGGGCATCATGTGGAAGCCGACTTTGAACCCGGCGTTCCGGAGCCGGCGGTTCGCGTCCAGCGAAGCCTGGACCCCGTGGCCGCGGTGCATCTCGCGGTTGATCCGCTCGTAGGTCGTCTGGACGCCGACCTCGACTTTCGTCCCGCCCAACGCGAGCATCCGGTCGATCTGTTCGGGGTCACACCAGTCGGGTTTGGTCTCGAACGTCGTCCCGATGTTGCGGATCTCGTTCGTCTCGTTTTCGGCGATCACGTCCTCGAGATACCGGAACTCGCTCGCGTCGGGGTTGGGTTTGAACGACTCGGTCTCGCTCGGCGTCGGCGGCGAGTCCAGATCGTAGTCGTTCATCGCCTCGAGGGCGCGCTTGACGAACCACTCCTGGTAATCGTGGCTCCGGGCCGTCATCGTCCCGCCCATGAGGATCAACTCGACCTTGTCGACGGGGTGGCCGATCTCGCGCAGCTGGTGGAGCCGAAGCGTCACCTGGCCGTAGGGGTCGTAGTCGTTCTGGACGCCGCGGGCCGCCGCCGGCTCGTGGCCGGTGTAGCTCTGTGAGGAGGAGAACTCGGAGGCGGGGCCGCCGGGACAGTACAGACACTTCCCGTGGGGGCACATATGCGGCGAGGTCATGATCGCCACCGGCGAGACGCCCGAGGCCGTCCGGACCGGTTTCCGTCTGAGCACCGGCTCCAGTTCCTCGCGGCGGTCGTCGGGGGCGTAATCGAGCAGTTCCGTGTTCTTCGGAACTTTCGGCGCGGAGTGTTCCCGGCAGGCGTCCATCTTCGCGCTCTCGAGGTCCTCGCGCTCTATCTCGCCGTTCAGGATGGCTTCGACGAGCGACTCACAGACGCGCTCGAACGCCTCGGACTCCGCGGGGTCGACGTCGGTGCTCATTCGCTACCGGCACAACGGGGTCAGACGGGAAATGGCTAGCGGTTGCGCTCCTCGATCCGCGCTTCGAAACTCGTCGCCCCGATATCGAGCGGGTCTCCGGGCTCGACGGCCCGACCTCCGGCCGTCGCCCACTCGAGATACTGGAACGCGACCTCGGCGCTGCTAGTCGCCACGCGGACCGTCCGGGCGGTCCGGAGATGCGGAAGCGAATCCCGAAACATCGGGATCGCGCCGACGGCCTCGGGGACGAGTTCGATCCCCTCGTCGGCTGACTCGATCCGTTCGAGGACGAGTTCCCGGCGTGCTCGCCCGCCGAGTTCGACGACGACCACGTCCTCCCCCCTTTCGACCGGTTCGCGCCGCGCTTCGATCCGGAACTCGGTGTCCGAGACCCGAAACAGCGCGCCGACTGATCGGGGGTCGCCGCTCTCGGGACGAACTCGCTCGACTCTGGCGTACAGCCCCGGACCCAACACCGGAACCCCGAACACCCGTTCTATGGCGTGCGGTCGCCGCCACCGCTCGCCGGGTGCAAGGATCGACGCGCCGTTGCGGCCGATCTGCGGGGCGCGGATCGGCACCCACCGGTGCCCGCTGTACTTCAGCAGCCGCCATCCAACGTCGACGGTGACGGTCACATCGCCGCGATTTCGGACGTACATCCAGCCTTCGGAACTCCCCCCACTGAAGGACTCGCGGGACGGTGCGAGAAACGTCGCGTCAGGTTCGCTCTCGAGGCGGTGAAACAAATCGACATTTTCCGGGCTGGCCGTTTCGGGATCGATCCCCGACTCGCCGACGGCGATCGCGCCGGCGGTATCGGGCGAGTCCGCCGGCACGTCGACGGGCGTCGCCGTCGGCGCTCCCGCATCGCTCCCGCCCCCACTCCGAGCGCCGCAGCCGGCGGTCACGGTCGCGAGTGCGGCGAGAAACGAACGGCGGTCCATACCCACGGTAGGGGTTCGAACCTCAAAGATCGACTGGAAGCGTCAGGCCGAGGGCGCGGCGATCGCGGCCGCGACGGCGTCGACGACCGCATCGATGACGGCCTCGCGCTCGCCGGCGAGGAACTCGACTTTCGGGCGGCGCGACCCGGGGTTCGAGACGCCGGCTCCGGGGACCGCCGCCGCGAGGTCGGAGACGATCGCGTCGAGATCGAGGTCGGCGTCCGTGCGAACGTGGAGTTCGTCGGTGCCGACGCCGATGACGGCCTCGGCCTCGAGGCGTCGGTCGAGTTCGTCGAGGAGCAATCGCGTCGGCGGGAAGTCGTATCGGTGTGTGTAGGCGTCGGTGTCGAGGACGGTCACCGAGACGCCGTCGACGCTTCGTTCGTCGAGGTTCGGGACGGCGGTGTCGAGCTCGGCGTCGAGTTTCGTCACGAACTGCTCGGAGACCTGTGCCGCCAGCCCCGTCCGCTTTTCGAACAACAGGTCGATAATGAGTTCGCGTTTGTCCTCGTAGGACTGGTAGTACGCCTCCAGCGCGATCGCTTCGCGGAGCTGTTTGGTGTCCGCGGCGTCGACGCCGGCCTCCGTCGCGAGCGCGACGTAGCGTTCGGGGGCGTCCGCCCAGTAGCTGACCGCCGGCAGGTGCCGGAGATCGTCGCGCACACCGTGGTTGGTCGCCGCGGCGAGCGTTGCCGCGACGGTGGACGCCGTCCGCGTTTCGGCGGTAACGAGCGAATCGATCCGATCGATGACGGCGTCGTCCGCGGCGCGACCGTCGATGACGACCCGCGGGGCGTCGTACAGATCAAGCAGGTCGAGTCCGTCCACCGAGGCGTCCGTCGACCCAGCCGCGGCGAAGACGAAAAGCGGGATCTTCTCGCCGTGGCGGCTGCGGTCATCGAGCATCCGGGTGACGTCCTTCGTCGCGTCGTTCATGTCGTAGACGCCGTCCTCGAGCGGCCGTCGATCGAAGTAGTGATAGACGGCGTCGGCCGTCCCGTGCTCGGACTCGACGAGTGGCAACACGGCGCGTTCGATGGCCGCGCCGGCGACGTAGCCGTCCGTCGTCGCGTCGTGTCTGACGACGATCGGCCGGGAGTCGATGACGGCGCGACGGATCTCGGTCGCGACGGCTTCGATATCGCTCCGGATCGCCTCGATCTCGGGATCCGCGGCGAGGGGGTCGAACGGGGCCGGACTCGCGCGGTCGTCGAGGGCCTCGTCCATTCGGGTTTCGACGGCGACTCTGGGTTCGCCCTCGAGCACTTCGATCGAGTCGGTCTCGAGTTGGATCTCCTCGCGACGGACCCGGACCTCGCCGTCCAACCGGACGATGTCGTCGGGTTCGACTTCCGGGTATGCACGGACGCCGGCCTCGACGAACGCCGCACAGTCGACGGTTCCGGTTTCATCGTGGAGTTCGAACACGGTCGGGCCGGAGGTCTGTCGGGCCGACGCGACGACGCCCTCGAGCCGGACCGTCTCGCCGACGCGATCCTCGAGGGACTCGACCGTGGCGCGCTCGGGATCCCGTCCGTGTTCATCGGCGTCGGTGGGGCCGTCCGCCGATTCCTCGGTCGCGTCCGGGGTTGTTGGTTCGGGCTCAGCGTCCGGCTCCGCCTCCGATTCCGATCCCGACTCCGATACATTCATCTCCGGTTCGGGTTCGGGTTCCGGTTCCGATTTCGACTCCGGTTCCGGCTCGGAGTCGTCGGCTGCTGCCGAATCGTCGGGCTCGCCATCATCGTCGTCATCGTCCTCGAGGAGCTGATCGCCCTCGGAGGTCTGTAGAAGGTGCCCGCGGAAGTCCTCGGGCGACTCCCGGATCGACCAGTTGAGATCGATGTCGCCGTTGTCCCGAACGTTGTTGACCTGCACGCAGACGTCCTCGCCGACCTCCCAATCGAGGCTCTCGAGCCGTCGATCGAGCTTGCTCCGGTGGAGGAGGCCGGTGACGCTGCCGATGTTGATGAACACGCCGAAATCGGCGTAGCCGTCGACGCTGCCGACGTAGAAACGGCCCGGCGTCAGCTGCGACGGTTGATTCCCCTCGAACTCGAAGACGACGTCTTCCTGGTGGACCTCACAGATCGGTCCGTCGGTCGACGTGCCGCAAATGATACAGCTACCCATTAGCGGAACACAACAGTCGGGGCTTAAAACGGTTGTCGGAATCCGCGCGAGCGCTGTTTTCGGAGCGGGCTACTCTCCAGCACCGACGTTCTGTGTCGACTCGATCGTCCTCGGGTCGGGTTCGATCGTCGCGTACTCGACCATTCGCCGGCCGAGCACGTCGACCCGATCCCGGACCCCCTCGTCCGTAATTTCGCCGTCCTCGAAGCTGTGTCTCGCCGTCGGAATCGCCACCTGGTGTGGAACGACCCACGCGTTGAGCGCTCGACACACCGACCGGAGGTGTTCGAGGGTCGTCGTCGGGAACGATCCGCCGGCGACACAGAGCAGTCCGACCGTCGTGTCCTCGAACTCGTCGAACCCGCAGTAATCGAGGGCGTTCTTCAGCGCCGAGGAGTACGACCCGTGGTAGACGGGACTCCCCAGAACCACCGAATCGGCCGACCCGATCCGCCGCCTGAGCGCCGGGGCGTCGCCCGCGTCGTCGCGGTCGGCGTCGTACACCGGCACGGAGAGCGCCCGGAGATCGACGAGATCCGTCTCGACCCCGTCGAACCCGGCCGCCGTCGCCAGCGTGCGACGACACGCCGGCCGCGTGTAGCTGTCTTCCCGGAGGCTCCCGACGATCGCCGCGACTCGTATCTCCGTCATACGCCACCGTTCGTCGCCCGAACCAAAGACGTTCGTGGTCGGCCGGTCGGTGCGACGACGAAGAACGATATACGAGGGCTCCCGAGTGGGCGTATGGAACTCATCGTCACCGGCGGCCGCGGGACGACCGGGCGCTGGGTCGTCGACCGGCTCACGGAGACCCACAGCGTCACGTGTCTCGACCGGGCGCTCCCCGACGCAGACGGCCACCCGGCCGTCAAGTATCGCGCGCTCGATCTCACCGACGCCGGGAGCGTCTTCGACGTCGTTACCGAACTCGACCCCGACGCGGTCGTCCACTGGGCCGCCATCCCCGTTGCCGGAACCCACCCCGGCGTCGAGGTGTACCGGAACAACACGCTCTCGACGCACGCCACCCTCCGCGCCGCGGGGCGGGTCGGCGCACGGGTCGTCCAGGCCTCCTCGGACGGCGCGTACGGCTTCTTTTTCGCCGCGGAGACGCCGCTTCCCGACGCGCTCCCGATCACCGAAGCGTACGCGCGCCGCCCGGAGGATCCCTACGGGCTCTCGAAGGTCGTCGCCGAGGAGATCGCCGCGGCGGTCGCCCGACGCGAGGGCGTGGGCGTCGCCTCGTTGCGACCGACGTGGATTCAAGAGCCCGGCAGGTACCGCTGTCGGGAGCCCGAATACGTCTCGGATCGAGCCGCCGGGGCCGGCAACTTCTGGTCGTACGTCGACGTCCGCGACGTCGCATCGATGGTCGAACGCGCACTCGAAGCCGATCTCGACGGCCACGAGGCGTTCAACTGCGCCGCCGCGGACAACGCCCTCGGCGAACCCCTCGCCGAACTCATCGAATCGCACTACGGCGCGGTGCCCGAGGAGTGCCGCGTCGAGGGTGATGCGTCCGCCTACAGCGTGGAAAAGGCCGAGCGCCTGCTCGGGTGGACGCCGTCGCACTCGTGGCACGGGGCGGCCGACGAGGACGTGTCGACGCCGACCGTGTGAGACGGGAGGGTCGGGTCAGCGTCGGAGCCGAGCGACCGGTTCGGCGTGGCCGTCGCCGGAGTCGTTGACCGAGACTAACCCGTCGTCCTCGAGATCCGAGAGCAACCCACGGAGCCACTCGCGCCCGTACTCGCCGTCGGGGGAATAGTCGACCCGGACCCGCGGGCCGAGGTCGTCGAGCGGCAGTTCGTCGTACTCCTTCAACGTCGAGATCACACGCCCGCGCATCTGCCGGCGGCTCCCCTCGAACTCGGGCTGTGTGGGTACGTCGGGGGCGGTGAAATCCCCCGTCTCGTAGGCGTGACACCACTCACGCCACGGACAGCCCGCGGCGTCGCACTCCGGCACCTTCCCGCAGGCGACGCCGCCCAGCTCCATGATCGCGTTGTTCCAGACCCGTGAGTCGCCTTCGGGCATAAGCGCCGAAGCGACCGCCTCGAAGGCCACATCGTCGTCCGGAACGTCGAAGGCCCGATACAGTACCCGTTTGACGTTCGTATCGACGACCGCGTCGCCGTCGTTGAACGCGAAGGAGGCGACGGCGTTGGCGGTGTAGGGACCGACGCCCATCAGCTCCTGAAGCTCCTCGGGCGTTTCCGGGAAGGAGCCGCCGTGCTCGGACATTACCTGTCCGGCGGCCTCTCGGAGGTATTTCGCGCGGTTGTTGTAGCCGAGGGAGTGGGCCGTCCAGAAGCCGACGACGTCGGATCTGTCGGCCGCGGCCAGCGCCTCGACGGTCGGCCACCGATCGAGGAACGCCGCCCAGGCGTCGACCACCCGGTCGAGTTGGGTCTGTTGGCTCATCACCTCCGAGACGAGGATCGGATACGGATCCGTCGTCTCGCGCCAGGGGTACTCGCGGTGGTCGGCCTCGTACCAGTTTATGAGGGCCCGCCGGATCGCGTCGGGATCTTCAGGCAGAGACTCGGCGGGAGCGTCCGGGCTGTCCTCCCCGGGATCGTCCCGGTCGGACTCGTCGTCGGTCATCGATCCGTTCTATCGGCGGCCCGCGCTTGGGTGTGACGGTCGATGTGGCATCCGATCGTCGACTCTCCGATACAGTGGTCGCTTTGCCGCGGGCGGCCAATCCGAGGGCCACCGTTCTAACACTTAATCATACAACAAACTAATATACGCGGCGGCGTGTATCCGCCGACATGCCGTTCACCGACGAGTTGGAACCGATCCTCGATTCGATCGTCACGGAGACGATGGCCCACCCGATGGTCGAGGGGCTCGGCGACGGGACGCTCGACACGGAGCCGTTCGAACGGTGGGTTCGACAGGATTACTACTACCTGAAAGAGTACAACCGCGTTTTCGCGCTCGGGGCGGCGAAGGCTCCCGATCTGGATCGGATGGGGCGGTTCTCGACGCTGCTGTCGGAGACGCTGCACACGGAGATGGACCTCCACCGCGCCTACGCGGCCGAGTTCGGGATCACCGAGGCCGAACTCGAGG
>CAZOFL010000028.1:0-25311 GCA_964579035.1 uncultured Natronomonas sp.
AAGAACGAAAGCGAAAGCACGAGCCACACCGGACCCGTCACGGCCTCGCCGACGAACGTCGGAAAAAAGAACCCGGTGAGGACGAGCGCGCCGGACACCGCACAGACCGGTAACAGAACACCTCTGACCGTCCGCCCGATACTCTCCGGCTCCGGAAGGGCCATACCGTACACCATCCGATCAAACTATATATTAGTACCCCACGGAACGGCCGTCGCCGCCGAAGACGCAGCCGCGTCGGCCGCCTTACGGCTCCTCGCCACTATCCGCGTCCGATGTGTCCGTCCCATCGAGTAACGTGTCCGTGCTTTCCCCGCCGAGCACAGACTGACCGAGGAGTTGCCCGCCGATCGTCCGCGGGTCGATCACCTCGTCCGCGCCGACCGACCGGAGTTTCTCGACGTGCTTTCGGTCGGTCGCCGCCGCGACTGTGCGGACGTCAGGGGCGACGTTTCTGGTCGCGAGGACGGCGAGAGCGTCCCGCGCGTCGTCGTTGCTCCCGACGACGACGCCGCGAGCCGTATCGACGCGTGCGTCTTCGAGAACCGACTCGTCGGTCGGATCGCCGGTGAGGAGGTGCGGTCCGTCCTCGCCGTCCTGTAGCGCCGAGACGGTCGCCTGATCCGGGGTCACCACGACGACTTCCGTCTCGCCGGCGAGTTCCTCCAACAGCGGTTCCGTGACGTCGCCGTATCCGAGAACCACGACGTGGTCCTCGAAAAGCGTGAGGTCTGATGCGGTCATAACACCGAAGGCTTTCGTCATTCTGGACTCGATCGCCGGGCCGATGAGCGCGCCGACCGCGACGGTGAACGCGCCGGTTCCGAACACGATGACCGACAGCGAGAACCACCGTGCCTGGGCAGTCACCGGTGTGATGTCGCCGTAGCCGACCGTCGCGATGGTGACGAGGACGTAGTACACCGCGTCGCTCCAGGTTTCGAGTTCGAGAAACTGGTCCCGGAGGCCGTAAGTGCCGATCGTCCCGTAAAGGACGACGGCGACGATCGACGAGAGCGAGGCGATCTGCAGCGGCGAGAGATCGATGGTTTCGTCGAACCGGGAGCGGTTCACGAGGAGGAGCGGGTACGTCACAAGCGTCAACAGGAACAGCGGAACATCGGTCGGCTGCAACGTCACGAGGGGTAACACCGCGAGCGCCGGCAAGACGGCGATCGCACCCCACCACGCGAGGCGCTTCCGTCGCCCGAGTCCAAACGTCACTACGCCGAGGGCGAACGCAAATATGACGCCCCCGAACTGCACGAACGCCGGCGGAACGGTGAGGACCACCGAGAGCGGCCCTTCGAGCATCGGCGCCTCGCGGCCGAGGTTCGAAAGGCCCGTCACGAACGCCAGAACGGCCGCGGCACCGGTCAACAACACCGCCGGTTTCGCACCCGACAGCTCCTTCCATTCGACGAAGGGGACCCTCTCGGCGGGGTAAAACACCTCGTCGAGCACCGGTTCCGACGTACCCTTGCCTTCGTCACTCACTGCCGTACGATTTGCCGACATCGTATAAAAAACACGCGGCGAACCGGCGCGCGCCGGAACTGACACTGTGGGCCCTCGGGTCCGACGGTCGCTCAAAACACCAGATGGTTTATATGAGACGAAGCTACGACAAAGTATAACCAACCGGCTCTTTTATCGACGATTATGAAGCGCACGATCAGCACGGACGACGCACCGGCCGCCGTGGGGGCGTACAGCCAGGCGACGACGAACGGCGACGTTCTTATCACGGCCGGTCAGTTGCCGCTGACGACCGAGGGCGAGTTACTCGACGACGAACCCGTCGCCGAACAGACCCGTCAGTGCCTCAGAAACGTCGCGGCGATCCTCGAGTCCGAGGGCCTGTCGCTCGACGACGTCCTCAAGACGACCGTGTTCCTGAACGACATCGACAATTTTGACGAATTCAACGGTGCCTACGGCGAGTTCTTCGAGTCGGACCCGCCGGCCCGAAGCGCCGTCGGCGTCGACGCGGTACCGAAGGGTGCCGCACTCGAAATCGAAGCGATCGCGACCACCGAATAGAGCGCTGCTCCGGATCGGACGGCGACCGCACTCCGTTTTTCGCTCGACACAAAACAAAGACGGCGTGCGTCGACGGGGCCCTAGAACAGCCCGCTGATGTTCCCGTCGCCGTCGATATCCATGTCGGCCGCCGCCGGGCGGGCCGGCAGCCCCGGCATGGTCAACGCGTCGGCCGTGAGCGCGACCAAGAACCCGGCACCGGCGGAGGGGTACACTTCGCTGATCTCAAGTTCCCAGCCCTCCGGAGCGCCCTTCTTGCTCGCGTCGTCGCTCAGCGAGTGGAACGTTTTCGACATGACGACCGGGTAGTCGTCGAACTCCAATTCGTTCATCCGTTCGATGTCGTCGAGCGCGCTGCCGGTGTATTTGACGTCGTCGGCGCCGTACACCTCCGTCGCGACGGTGTGGATCTTCTCCTTGATACTGTCCTCGTCGTCGTACAGCATCTCGAAGTCGTCCTCGTCGCCCGTCTCGACGGCGTCGACGACGTTTTCCGCGAGGTCGACCCCGCCCTCGCTCCCGTCGGAGAAGACGTTCGACTCGGCGGCTCTGACGTCCAGTTTACTCCGACAGTGATCGAGGACCGCCCGGACTTCGGCGTCGGTGTCGTCGGGGAATCGGTTGAGCGAGACGACGACCGGAACGCCGAACTTCTGGAGGTTCCGGACGTGTCTCTCGAGGTTCTCGAACCCGGCTTCGACGGCGTCGACGCCGGCCGCGTCGATCTCGTCGTAATCGACCGGCCACTGCCCGAGGCCGTGGTATTTGAGCGCACGGACCGACGCGACGAGCACGACGGCGTTCGGCGTCATACCGCCCATTCGGCAGACCACGTTCATGAACTTCTCGGCGCCGAGATCGGAGCCGAACCCGGCTTCGGTGACGAGGTAATCGCCCATCCCGAAGGCGGTCTTATCGGCGACGAGGGAGTTCGTCCCGTGGGCGATGTTCGCGAACGGCCCGCCGTGGACGAACGCCGGCGTCCCCTCGATGGTCTGGACGATGTTCGGCTTGATCGCGTCCCGAAGAAGCATCGTCGCTGGGCCCGTCGCCTCGATGTCGTCGACGGTGACCGGATCGCCGGATTCGTCGTAGGCGACGATGATCCGGCTGATTCGCTCCCTGAGGTCGGCGAGGTCGCTCGCCAGACAGAGGACGGCCATCAGCTCCGAGGCGGCGGTGAGGAGGAAACTGTCCTCCCGCGGCGTTCCGCCGCTTTTGCCGCCCAACCCGACGATCGTCTCCCGGAGAGCCCTGTCGTTCATGTCGATGGCGCGGGGCCAGGCGACGTTGTTGATGTCGATGTCGATGTCGTCGCCCTGGGAAATCTTCGCATCGAGCATCGCCGCGATGAGGTTGTGTGCGGACGTGAGCGCGTGAAGGTCGCCGGTGAAATGCAGGTTGATGTCCTCCATCGGGAGCACCTGCGAGCGACCGCCGCCCGCCGCGCCGCCTTTGACGCCGAACACCGGACCGAGTGACGGTTCCCGGATCGCGATCATCGCCTCCTCGCCGATGTGGTTGAGCGTCTGCCCGAGGCCGACCGTCGTGACCGTCTTCCCCTCGCCCTTCGGCGTCGGCGTCATTCCCGTCACGAGGACGAGGTTCTCCTCTTTCGCCCCCGCCTCGTCGCGGAGCCGTTTTATGGCGTCCTGCTTTACTTTCGCGGTATACTCGCCGAAGTACTGGAGATCGTCGAGCCCGAGTTCCCACGGCTCGACCAGCTCCCAGATCGGTTCCATCTCCGTCGACTGTGCGATATCGTAGTCCGTCGGGATCGGTTCCTCGGACGGCTCCTTTTCGTCCTGTGAAGACATCTCCGATAGACGTTCGCTGTAGCCGTTCAATAAAGTTAGCATACCTGATAACGCCCGTATACGATGTGTTCGACCCCCGCTGGCGGTCAGCATCGGACTCATACGTTCGGATCGTTTATACGATAGGTTCTCCCCCGGATCGGGCGCGGTCGTCAGGTTCCGGTCCAGTCGTCGCGGACGTGTTCGGCGACGGCGTCCGGATCGGCCGTTAGACCACCGCCCTGTGCGAGCGAGGGGCTGCCGCCGCCACCGCCCCCGAACTCGTCCGTGATCCGCCCGACGATGTCGCCGGCGTCCGCTCCGCCGTCCGTCCCGACGACCACGAACGTCGACCCGTCCGTCCCGGTCAAAACGACGACATCGGTAGGGAGATCCGTCGATCGGAGGTACTCCGCGGCCGCAGTGGCGTCGATCCCCTCGACCGTCCCGACCAGCCACTCCTCGTCGCCCTCCCGGAGGGTGTCACCGGCGAGGGTTTCCATCCGTGCCTCCAGCAGCCGATCGCGGAGCGTCTCGAGTTCGGCCTCCAGCGATCGCCGCTCTTCGAGCAGGGCTTCCGCCCGCTGTGGGAGCCCCTCGATACCCGTATCAAGCACCGTTGCGGCTCGGGTTGCGCTTTCGGTTTCGGTGATCTGTCGCTCGATCGCCGTCGGGCCGACCGCGTACTCGACACGCACGAGGCCGGAACCGGGGTTCGAAACGTCGAGCAGCTTTATCGGGCCGATCTCGGCCGTGTTCCGGACGTGTGTCCCGCCGCAGGCGGCGATGTCCCACCCGTCGATTTCGACGATCCGGACGGTATCGCTGGCCTCGGTGTCGTCCCCGAGATTGAACACGATCTCCCCGTCGTTCCGCGCGGCCGCCGCGTCCATCCCGTACCACTCGACGGACAACCCCTCCCAGACGGCCTCGTTCGCCGCCCGCTGTAGGGCAAGTTTATCCACGTCGCGTGCGTTCGCCTCGACCTCGAAATCCAGACGGACGCGGCGCTCGTCGATGTCGAACCCGCCGTAGCCGTGGGTGTCGAACAGCGTCCGTCCGGCCCCGTAGACGACGTGGCTCGCGGTGTGTGCACGCATGCAGTACGTGCGAAACTGTTCGTCCACCGATCCCTCGACCGTGTCGCCGGCACTGAACGGGGGGGTTTTTTCGAGGACGTGTACCGCCTCCCCGCCCCGCTTTCGGACGTCCTCGAGTGGAACGCCGGCGAGCGTTCCCCTGTCGGCGGGTTGGCCGCCGCCCTCCGGGTAGAAGTACGTCTCCTCGAGGCGGACGGCCCGCCCGTCTACGGATTCGACCCGCGCCTCAAACGACGTGGTGTACGGATCCGTCCGTGCGAGGGTCGCCGATCGATCGGTTCCCATACCGGGGACCCGGCGCGGTTCGATAATAAAAGGCGCGCTCCCGAAACGGGTGGCGGGGGTCGATACATTAATCAGTTCGCCGCCGCCGAGGTGTGGTATGAAATACCGCGAGTCGGCGGAGCGTCTGCAGTCGCTGCAACGCCGCCGCCCCAAGCTGGGAACCGAAACGACGGCGCGGTTGCTCGCACATCTCGGGGATCCCCAGGAACGATTGCGGTGTGTACAGGTCGCCGGGTCAAACGGGAAGGGGAGCACCGCGAGAATGCTCGAGTGCATTCTCCGTGCCGCCGGCATGGACGTCGGGCTGTTCGTCTCGCCCGGGCTAAACGGGTTCCGCGAGCAAATCACCGTCAACGGCCGGCGGATCCCCGAACCGCGCGTCGTTGCGTTCGTCGAGCGGATCGACCCCTGCCTCGAGGAACTCCGTGCCGAGAACGACATGCCGACTCACTTCGAGGTGTTGACTGCGCTCTCGCTGTTTCATTTCGCCCGCGAGGGCACCGACATCGCCGTTCTGGAGGTCGGGATCGGTGGCCGACACGACGCGACGAGCGCGGTCGATCCCGTTGCGAGTGCGGTCACGAACGTCAGCCTAGAGCACACCGACCTGCTCGGCGATACCCCCGCGGAGATCGCACGCGATAAAGCCCACGTCGCCCCGGACGACGCCCCGCTCGTGACCGGTGTCACCGGCGACGCGCTCGACGCGATCCGCTCGGAGACGGACGTCGTAACCGTCGGGGGGACCGAGTCTGACATCTCCGCCACCGAGGAGAGGATGCGTTCCCCGACCGAGAGCGAGATTTCGATCGTCGGGCCGGAGTGGTCGGTCGAGACGCCGCTCGGGCTCCTCGGGCATCACCAGGCCACGAACGCCGGCATCGCCGCGACCCTCGCCAAACAGGTCGCCGACGTCGACCGGACACCGATCGCCGACGGCCTCAGTGCCGCGACGCTTCCGGGGCGGTTCGAGATCAGGTCCACCGAGCCGATGGTCGCACTCGACGGGGCGCACAACCCCGACGCGGTCAGTAGGCTCGCCGAACTGCTCGATCGATACGAGTACGGGGCGCTTCACGTCGTTTTCGGCGCGATGGCGGACAAAGACCACGAGCGGATGATCGATTCACTCCCGGCGGTCGAGACGGCCTTTACCACACGGCCGGACGTGGACCGGGCGACGGACCCCGGAACGCTGGCGGAGGAGTTCGACGGACGCGCTCGACGGACGCACCGCATCGATTCCGTTCCCGAAGCGACGGCGCGGGCGATAGCCACGGCGGACGACGGCGATTTCGTGCTCGTCACCGGCTCGCTGTACGTCGTCGCGGAGGCCCGAAACGATTGGACGCGACTGTCCGTGTCGAACGACGGCGGATCGGCGGTCCCCCCGGGAAGGACCGTCGGCGACCGGTTCGAAACCGAAGCGGTCGACCCTCGCTGAAACAGCTCACCGGGCCGACGTGGAGTCGATCCGGCTACGGATCGCCCCCGCGGCCCGCTTCGCACAGGCCCGCTTGCCGCGCCCGAAATGCAGCGTGTTCTCGTCGACCGGCGTCGAAAGGAGGCCCTCCCCGTCCGTGTCGACGCCCGACTGTTGGATCTGTATGTAACTGATCACGAGCCGTTTCGAGTACGTAACGCCCGCGATTCGGGCCATCGGAATCTCCTTGTCAGCGAACTTCGATCGCGAGGAACGGTCGATGTGGACGCTGTCCTCGTAGACGCGCAGGGTTCCGTCCTGGAACTCACAGGTGACGATCGGATCGTCTTTCCCCCCGGTATCGCCGGATCGGGTCGTATCGTCCTCGTTGCTGTGAGGGAACTTCGCCATCACAGATCGGTGTGGCCGAAAGCGAAAAAAGATACCGTCCATCCCGTGTGGCATCGACACGCATAATGCGAACACTACATTAAAAAACCCAAAATATAGTTCCAGAATAGTTAAACGACCTCGGCGACTACGTATAGGTAGATGAAAGAAACCGAGCAAACGACCGACGAACCCGACGCTGGTCCTGTGAACTATCTCCCCGGCATGCCCCCGCTTTCGACCGATCTCGGGCAGTTCGAAGCGATCCTGAAAAAGGCGTTTCGTCAACGCGGCGGCCTCCGTCCGGTCACTCGCGAGGAGACCGAAACGGTCGTCCGAACCGACGGTAAATCGGTCGTCCGAACGCACAACCGTTCGGACTGAGACGGGCCCTCCCGCTCCGTACCGGCACACGGTCGAACGGCGACCTTCGATTCTGCCCTCTCCGACCGAGTCACCGAACTCCGATTTTTGCTGTAGCCCGGGTTAGCGCCGACCTCGGCGGGCCGCACACGACCACCGACCGGTCCACGAGTCCCGCGGGGCGCCGTTTTAATACGGTTCGACCTGAAAACGGGGTGTGCTACCGTTCATCGACGGGCAACCCAGCTGCAAACGGTGTGGACACGAACTGGACGACGGGAGCGTGACCACGTGTCCCAGATGCCAGTTTAGTCCCAGACAGAAGGGGCTTCGCGTGGCCCTGGCCTTTCTGATGGCGGTCATCGTTTCGATGACGGTCGTGATGTTTGCGCCGACGGTCGCGTCGATACTGCTGCCGATCGCAGCCCTCTCGTTTGTGGCGGCCTTCGTGACGTTTCTCATCTCATTTCTCGCGACGCCGTCCCGTCTCGGGTCGCTTTTTTTGCGGCTCTGAACCCGGATACGTGTCGGACGTCTGTCCGTTTGAGGTCTCTTGACCGGCGGTCTGTGCGCCCGTCCCGTGGCGGCTTGATATAAAAGAAACCACAAAATATAGTGTTATTTATGATATCGGGTGGGATCCGGCGTCCTCCGCCGTTCGACGCGTCGATACGCCGTATTCTTGTCCATTTATTTATATGAACCGAAGGTATAAAGTCCGGATAAACCGATCTGTACGCCGACGCGGAAAGGTATGTGATACCAATAGACAGTACAGGACCACGGCATGAATAGACCATATATACGAAACCGCCCGACGCGACCGACGAACCACATCAGTATGCAGATCAACCGACACTACAACACCGAACACACCGGAGGGGTACAGCATGGCTAACGACGACGACGACGGCTTCGGCGGCGGCGGATTGCAGGTGGAACTGTTCCACGCGGACACGGACCGAGAACCGGGAGACACGAACTGGCAGGGGTTCGGCTTCGACGTCCACCCGCAGGTCTTTTTCATTTCATCGGCCGTCATACTCGGCTTTATCCTCTTCTCGCTGCTGTTCCAGGATGCCGCCGCATCGGCCTACGCCACGGCGTTCGAGGGCGTAACCAGTAACTTCGGCTGGTTCTTTATCTTAGGGGCCAACTTCTTTATCATTTTCATGGTGTATCTCGCGTTGAGCAAGTTCGGCAAGATCAGAATCGGCGGCGTCGACGCCGACAAGGAGTTCAGCGACATCTCCTGGGTCGCGATGCTTTTCAGCGCCGGCATGGGGATCGGCCTCATGTTCTTCGGCGTCGGCGAGCCCATCTGGCACCTCGAGTTCCCACACCTCGGCGCTGAAGCCGGGACCGCGGGCGCGGCCGAGGTCGCGATGGCGGTGTCGTTGTTCCACTGGGGATTCCACCCGTGGGCGATATACGCCCTTGTCGGGCTCTCGCTGGCCTTCTTCTCGTTCAACCGCGGGTTGCCGCTGACGTTCCGGTCGATCTTCTGGCCGGTGCTCGGCGAGCGGATCTACGGGTGGCCCGGCCATCTCATCGACATCCTGACCGTGTTCGCGACGCTTTTCGGCCTGACCACCTCGCTCGGTCTGGGTGCGTTACAGATCAACGCCGGATTGAATTTCCTCGGCAACAACGTCGCCGCCGCTCCGGCGGTTCCACAGGCGACGATGGTGCAGGTCGGGGTGATCGCGTTCGTCACGCTGATCGCGGTGTTTTCGGTCGCCGCCGGTCTCGACGGCGGCGTCCGTCGGCTCAGTAACCTCAATCTCTTTTTGATGTTCGCGTTGCTGGGGTCGGTGCTCGTGCTCGGCCCGACGCTTTTCATCTTCGGGATGCTCCCGCAGGGGATCGGCGCGTACCTCGGGAACTTCTTCAGCCTCTCGTTCTATGCGGGTGCGGTCGGCGCAGGAACGACGTACGCCTACGACGGGTTCACCGGCGACTGGACGATCTTCTATTGGGCGTGGTGGATCGCGTGGTCGCCGTTCGTCGGGATGTTCATCGCCCGTATCTCGAAGGGACGGACTGTCCGTGAGTTCATCGCCGGCGTGCTCGTCCTCCCGGTGATCTTCTCGTTCGTCTGGTTCGCGGCGATGGGCGGCACCGCCCTAAGCTTCGAACTCACCGAAGCGACCGCGGGAACCGTCTCCGGGCCCATGATCGACGACGGTGGCGGCACCGAAGTCGCCATGTTTGCGATGTTCGACGCGATGCCGGGAACGCTCATCCTCTCGATGCTCGCTGTCGTACTCGTCACTACGTTCTTCATTACGTCTTCGGACTCCGGTTCGCTCGTGATCGATCACCTGACGTCGGGGGGGAAACACGATGCACCCGTCACGATGCGAATCTTCTGGGCGACAGCCGAGGGCGCCGTCGCCGCGACCCTTCTCGTTGCGGGCGGCGCACAGGCACTCAACGCCCTACAGGCGGCAGCCATCACGACCGGCTTGCCGTTCGCGTTCGTTCTCGTGTTCATGACGTATGCGATCCTCAAGGGACTACAGAACGAGTACGAGGTCCTCGAGTCGCGGGCGTTCCAGAGCCGCGTCGAGGAGATGGCCGAGGATGGCGAAATCGTGGTCGACACCGGTGGCGGTGAGATCGTAACCGACATCTCCAGCGGCAGCGGCGCGGGGGATACCGACGACTGACGCCTCGGGGCACTGGTTTATTCATTCCGTCGCTCCGCGACAACAGGCGGACCGCTTTTCGATGCCGTTTTTCCACGAAGCTATCGCCACCGTTCCCACGGATCCTCGGTGTCGGCCCCCTCATCGACGGGTCGTAGATCCGTGGCGTCGGTGTCGTATCCCAACCAGACACCCAAAACAACGGAGATGAACACGAGATAGACGGGAAAGAGCGTGACGACGAGCATCAAATGAAAGCCGTCGGTCGGCGAGAGGAAACCGAGCCAAAAAAGCAAGCCGATCCCGCCGATACCGAGAACAGCCGCCCAGCCGAGCCCGCGTTCGAACGCTTTGTCGGCGAGCGGCCCCGGGCCACTGTCCGAAACCATACGCCGAGAATAGACGGTGGAGACGCATAGATGCCCCGGCCTGAGCCGAATTATTCCTTATAATCGTGTTGGTACTCCCAGTGGTACTGACACGCCGTACAGGACGCCCACTCGGGGACGTCCATCATCTCCGGATGACGGATTCCGTGCTCGAGGCTCTGCTGGCATTCGGGGCAGATGAGTCCCTTGAGCGTCAACTCCGCGAACTCGTCGGGCGGTCGCTGAAAGCCGCAGGTCGGGCAGTCGATGATGTCGTTCGCGAACTCGTGAACGAACGTCGTGTTACAGGTCGGACAGTCGAGTACCGCCGGCGGGCGTTTCGGCCACCCCACATCGCCGATCTTGAACGTGCTGTGGGCTTCGGGTACCGCGAGAGTGAAATTCTCCGGCCCCTCCTTTTCCCACGGCGGATCGACGATGTACATCGCATACCGTTTCAGCCGCTCCAGCATCGAACACGTATACCATTCCCGTGATCATAAGCGCGTGGGTTGTCACGCGGAGACGCCGGAACTGAGACGGCTGAGCGTACGTACACACGGGTTCGGGTCGCTCCGGGACGTGCCCCCGGATCACGAACGGTACGGTCAGTAGTATTTCCACTCGTCGTCGGCGTCCCCCTCGGTGACACCTTCGTCGTCGCTGATCTTTTCGGGAACGACCTCCTCGGGGTCTCGCACTCCATCGCCCTTCGTCGACCGGTACGCGAACACCCCAAGAGAAACCATCACCCCGACGAGGAGCAACGCCCCCGCAACCAACGCCAGCGTGAACGCCATCTCGAAGAGGCCCGACGGGAGTATCAGGAGGACGATGCCCATGAGTACGGGTAGGATCCACACGCATATCAGTATTTCCGAACTTTGCGATGCGAAGCCCGGTTAGCGACCGACACAGGGGACGGTTCCAGTGGCTCGGATACGGCTTAGCGGTTCGCCGGGCCGGTGACCGTTACCGGGACTCCGGACATCCGCATGACCTTCTCGGCGGTGCTACCGAGATACTTGCCGATGGATCCACGACCCTGTTTTCCCATCACGATATGATCGATGTTGTGGTCCTCCGCGTAGTCGACGATCTCCTCCGGAATCCGACCGGTCTTGATCGCCCCGGTCCCTTCGAGGCCGACCTCCGCCGCCCGTTCGACGACGTCGGTCACCGTTTCTTCGCCGTACTCCCTGTACTCTTCCATGTCGTCGTCGCTGATCCCGGCCGTCAGTATGTACGTCGCTCCGGTTTCGATAACGTACAGGGCGTGTACCTCCGCGTCGTACACCTCGGCCATTTCGAGACCCAGCTTCACGCCACGCTCCGCTTCTTTACTTCCGTCCGTCGGAACAAGAACACTTTTACTCATCTGTTGTCGTCCGATCCTCTGTTCCTCCCTACAAATAAAATAATTTTTGATTTAACGGATTTCTGTTACTTAGACGGGGCTCGCCGCTCGAACTCGTTGTTCCTCCAGCGCGTTCGGCGGGTGGCTTCATCGCTTCTGGGGTCGTCGTCCCGTGCTCTCGGGCCCGAGCGGTTCGGTGCTCACGGGTGGCGACGACAGTCCGCACCGCGCGGGTCGACCACGATCACGCGGCCGGTGCTCATTTACTCATTTCTCGCACATATATTGTGAACGCGGTAAACAAAAACAGCGTTCCCGAGGCGACGTGTCGCCCCATCGAGAGCAAAGCGAGCGCACCGAGTGCCAACACGATGGCGAGGAGCGTGAGACCGGTCGTTTTTGCGTTCGTCATCGGATTCCAGTGCGTCCGCGAGTCGTTTATAACATGTGCGCGTTCACCCGGAGTGGCCGTCCGTTTCGACGTTGACGACTTCCACCTCGTAGCCGTGCTCCCTTATGTCCGCGACGATATCCTCCGAGTGCTCGGCGCCGGCCGTCTCGACTTTGAACACGAGATACGCCTCCCCGACGTCGAGGTCCTCAACGGATCTGTCGTGTCTGACGTCGTGAATGTTCGCCCTGCGGTCCGCGATGATGCCCGACACTTCCTCCATCACGCCGGGTTGATCGTCGATCCGAACTCTGAGTCGGATGAACTGCTGTCGCGCGGCGAGGGCATGGATCAACACGGTCTGGAGCTGTGTCATATCCAAGTTCCCACCACAGAGCAACGGCATGACCGTTTCATCCGTGACGTCGAGATCATCCGAGAGGATCGCAGCGACCGAGGCGGCTCCCGACCCCTCGACGACCTGCTTTGCGCGCTCCATGAGGAGCAAAATCGCCTTCGCGATCTCGGTGTCGGTGACCGTAAGGACCTCATCGACGTTCCGTTTGATTATCTCGAAGGTTGTATCGGAGATACCGCCCGTAGCGATCCCGTCGGCGATGGTGTTGACGTCGTCGATCGGGACGGGAAAGCCCTTATCGAGGCTCTTGTGGACCGTCTCAGCTCCGCTCGCTTGGACGCCGACGACGCGCGTCTCCGGGGAGAGATGCTTGATCGCCGTCGAAACGCCGCTTATCAGCCCCCCGCCACCGATCGGCACGACGACGGTATCGACGTCCGGATTGTCGTGATACATCTCCGCGCCGAGCGTCCCCTGTCCCGCGATGATGTCGGTGTCGTCGTAGGCGTGGACGAACTCCGCGTCGCTGTCCTCGACAGCCGACTGTGCGTGGGACATTGTTTCCCGAAAGTCCCGACCGACGAGTTCGACGGTCGCACCGTACCCTCTGGTCGCATCGATCTTTGCCTGGGGGGCGTTTTCCGGCATGAATATGGTCGACTCGGCGCCGCATTTCGTTGCCGCGAGGGCGACACCCTGGGCGTGGTTCCCGGCGCTGGCGGCGATAAAGGAGTCGACACCCGCCTCGACGTCCTGTTTGATCTTGTTGTACGCGCCCCGTGTTTTGAACGACCCCGTCCACTGGAGGTGTTCCATCTTCAGGTACACCTCACCGCCCACGACTCTGTCGAGCGAGGAACTCCGCTCTACCGGCGTCTTTTTGACGACCGTCTCGTCGTCGAGCCGCTCCCGGGCCCGCTCGATGTCCGCATACGTGACCGGCGGCTCGTTCGATCCCCCGTTTGTCATGGATCCTCACGTCCCGATAGGGTTCGCACTGTCGACCGGTTTGCGCTCGCTTGGTCCGTTAGCGTCCGTTGCATAGTTCAGTTACCACCGTTTCTTACAGCAGCCAGCGCCGTGTCATCACCGGATGATCCTCTCGCGCCCCGGATCGAACAGCGGTTCTTCGCGCACGGTCGCGTCGTACGTCTCGCCCTCACACAGCACTTCGACCGCGGTTCCGGCCTCGGCGTGCTCGGAGGGAACGTAGGTGTAGGCGATCGACTCGCCGACGCTGTAGCCGTACTCGCCGTCCTGCACGTAGCCGATCGTCTCGCCGTCCTTGCGGACCGGTCGGCCACCCAGCATGATATCCGTCGAGTCATCGAGCGTCACCGGCGTAATTTCGTCGTCGATCCCGTCCGCGCGCGCCGACTCGAGCGCGTCTCTGCCGATGAACTCGGTGTCCATATCGACCGCGAAGGGGAGTCCGGCCTCGAAGGGGTTCGAATCGGTGTCGATGTCGGTCCCCCACAGCCGGAATCCCTTCTCCAGCCGCATGGAGTTGAGCGCGCCGGCGCCCATCGGTCGCACGCCGAGGTCCTGGCCGGCGTCCCAAAGCGTCTCCCAGAGCCGCCGGCCGTACTCCGTCGGCGCCCACAGCTCCCAACCCAACTCCCCGACGTAGGAGACGCGCAGTGCGATGACCGGCACCTCTCCGACGTACAACCGCTTGGCCCGGAAGTACGGGAACCCCTCGTTGGTGACGTCGGCGTCCGTACACCGCTGGAGTAAAAGCCGCGCGTTCGGCCCCCACAGTCCGATCGTCGACTTCGCGCCCTCCTCGACGTGGACCGACACGGTCCCGGGGGCGTGATCCTCGAGCCAGCCGCCGTGTATTCCCGGGGAGTTGCCGCCGCCCGTCGTGACCATGTACTCCTCGTCGCCGAGGCGGACGACGGTCACATCGGCGAGGATCCCGCCGCCCTCGTTCAACAGCAGCGAGTAGCGGACCTGCCCGACGTCTATCGACATGTCGTTGCTACACACCCGCTGGAGGAACGCCTCGCTTCCCTCGCCCTCGATCATGATCGAACTGAACGAGGTCATATCGAACATCGACACCTTCTCGCGGGTGTGGAGATGCTCGGCCGCCTCGATCGGCGATCGGTTGATCGACTGCCACCCGTCCTGTTCGGGGATCCGGTCGTCGTATCGGTCGACGAGATCGCGGTTCGACTCGTACCACTGTGGAGTCTCCCAGCCGCCGCTTTGATAGAACTCGGCGCCCAGTTCCGCCTGCTGGTGGTAGAACGGGCTCGTTCGTAGCGTCCGGTGGTCCTCGGGTTGCCAGCGCGGCTCGACGATGCTGTACACCTGCTCGTAGCGCTTCGCCCCGCGGTCGACGAAGTAGTCTTTCTCGCCGGCGTGGGGTTCGAAGCGCCTGACGTGGATGCCGCCGGTATCGACGGGGCCGGACGGCAGCCGCGGGGTGCCGTTCTCCATCCACTCCGCGAGGATGCGTCCGTACCCGCCCGAGTGCGTCCACCAGATCGCGAGCCCCGTCCAGAGCCCTTCGACGGCCGCCGTCTCGCCGACCGCCGGCATCCCGTCGGGCGTGAAGACGAAGATCCCGTTCTCCGTCGCCGCGTACTCCGCGTCCTCGGTGGCGGGCAGGAGCTCGTCGAACGCCTGCTTCGCCGATTTTTCGCGGCCACGGTGGGTCGGCGTCTCCCAGTGTTCGCGGGTGAACCCCCGGACCGACGCCTGGTGCTCGTCGGTGTTTTTGCCCATCGCCTCCGGATCGACCGAGAGCGTTTCGTGGTTGTACGAGCCGAGCCCGAGCGCGTCGCCGTGTGTCCTGAAGTACAGCGAGTTGTCCTGATCGCGGCCGACCGGCTGGTGGGGACCTTCGCTCATGTACTCCGCGATGGAGCGATCGCCGGGGACCTCAAGGCCGGTCGTGTTGTCGCCGACCGAGGTTCCCGCGTCCGCGAGTTCGTCCATCGGCTCGGTGACGACGTACTGGTGTTCGACGGGCGCGATCGGGAGATCGAGGCCGGCGAGTCGGCCGGTCTGGTACCCCCAGTTGTTCGTCGCGATCACGCAGCGTTCGCAGTCGATCCGGCCCCGATCCGTCTCGACGCCGTTGATCTCGCCGTCCGCAACGTCGAGATCGAGGACTTCGGTGTTGCCGTAGAAGTCGGCCCCCGAGTGTTCCATGTACCACTGCAGAGCGCCGATCCCGTTCACACGGCCGTCAGTCGGCGAGTAGTAGCCGCCGAGAATCTCGTCTTCGTCGACGAGAGGGAGGTGTTCCGTGACCTCCTCGGGTGAGAGGAGCTGTGGCTCCGGCAACCCGTATGAACTCGCCCACTCGACGCGGCGGCGGAGGAAGTCCATCCGCTCCTCGCTGCGGGCGAGTTCGATCCCGCCGACCTCGTCGTACACGCCGGCGTCGGAGAGAAGCCGGCTCGTGTAGTAGGCCGCCTTCGTCTGTATCTTCGACGGCGACGTCTGAAACATGATCCCGGGGGCGTGGACGGACGAACCGCCGGTGACCGGGAGCGGTCCCTGATCGATGACGGCGACGTCCTCCGCGCCGAGCTCCGTCAGATGGTACGCGACACTACATCCGACGGCACCGGCACCGATGACGACCGTCTCTGCCTGCGATGGGGGCGTCTCTGCGCTCATTTATACTGATAGCTAATGCTTTTCTCGTGTTATTAAACGTACGGGTGCACTAAACACCGTGTTTTTATGCCCGATTCGCGCCGCCCCGACAGCGCTCCGAAACACGCCGAAAGCCGCCGATCGTGGGGTGCCCTTCTCCGCCGCGTCTCAGACGAGCGGTTCCTCGCGCACGGTCGCGGCGTAGCGTTCGCCTTCGTAGAGAATCTCCACCTCGGTACCCGGTTCGGCGTACTCCGGCGGGAGGTACGTGTAGGCGACGCACGCGCCGACGGTGTAGCCGTACTCCGCGCTGTGGAGATAGCCGATGACGTCGTCGCCGTCGAACACCGGCTTGTCGTCGAGCACCACCGCGTCCTCGTCGTCGAGCGTCAGACAGGCCACCTCGTGGTCGATGTTGTCGCCGTTGGCGGCCGCGGCGACAGCCTCCTTGCCGATGAACTCGGTGTCGAGGTCGACAGCCCAGCCGAGGCCGGCCTCGTAGGGGTTGTGCTCCGTGTGGAGGTCTTTGCCCCACAGCCGGAACCCCTTCTCGATGCGGAGCGAGTCGAGCGCGCCGTTGCCGTACGGCCGGAGGCCGTAATCCTCGCCGGCCTCGAGGAGATGCTCCCAGAGCCGTTCGCCGTACTCCGAGGGGGTGTACAGCTCCCAGCCGAGTTCACCCGCATACGAGACTCGAAGCGCCGTTACCGGGATGTTCTTGACGAAGAACTGCTGGCTCGTAAAGAAGGGGAAGGCGTCGTCCGAGAGGTCGGCGTCGGTGACCTCCGAAAGAACCCCCCGTGCGTTCGGACCGGTACAGACCATCGCCGCCAAACTGGACGTGACGTCGTTGACGACGACGTCGTCCGGCGACTGCTCGCGCACCCAGGCGACGTGGTTGTTCCCGACCTCGCGGCCGGTCGTCAACAGGAGATACCTGTCCTCGTCGGTCCGGGTCACGGTGATGTCCGCCCGGACACCGCCGCCCTCGTTGCACATAAGCGTGTATTTGACGTCGCCGACGTCGAGGTCCATGCCGTTCGTACAGAGGTACTGGACGAACTCGCCGGCGTCGCTTCCGACGACCTCCATCTTGTTGAACGAGGTCATGTCGTGGAGGCCGACGTTCTCGCGGACGTTCAGCGCCTCCGCCCCCTCGATCGGCGACCAGTATTCGGCCTCCCAGCCCTCGCGGTCCGGGATCCGGTCGCCGTACTCGGCGAGGAGGTCGGCGTTGGAGTCGAACCAGTGCGGTTCCTCCCACCCGGCTTCGGCCCACAGCTCGGCGTCGTACTCCCTGTGGGTGTGATACATCGGCGTTCGCCGGATGTCGCGCTGTTTGTCCGTCCACGTCCACTTGGGGTGCATGATGTTGTAGACGATCCGGTACTCCTCGCCGCCGATGTCGCGGGCGAAATCCCAACTGCCTTCGTGTTCGTCGAAGCGGTTGACGTCGCAGTGTGCGAGGTCGATCGGTCCGTCGTCGAGTCTGGGCACGCCGTTGACCATCCACTCGGCGAGCGCCTTCCCGGCGCCGCCGGCGTGGGTGACCCAGATCGCCGCCGCCGTCCAGAGCCCGTCGTACTTTTCGACGGGTCCCATCACCGGCAGCCCGTTCGGGGACTCGGCGAACATCCCGTTGTACTTGTGTTCGAGTTCCGCCCCGGCCGTCGCGGGGAGGAGTTCGTCGCTGGCCTGTCGGGGGGCCTTGTCCGGGCGGTCCGGATGGGTCGCGTTGTCCATGTGGTAGTCGGTGAACTCGTGGACCGACCCCTGCTCGCCGTCCGGGTCGTTCCCCCCGAGGTCCCGTGGGTCCGGAACGATCGGCTCGTGGTTGTACGACCCGATTCCGTACGAGTCGCCGTGGTTGCGGAAGTACATCGCGTTGTCCTGATCGCGGAGGATCGGGCGGTCCGGGCCGACGAGCAGCCGTTTGGCCTTCTCACCGGAGACGTTCTCGTAGTTCTCGAACAGGGGGTGGTCGGTGATGTCCACCGCGCTGTCCGCCAACTCCTCGAGCGACTCCGTCATCGTGTACTGGTGTTCGACCGGCGTGACCGGGAGATGCACGTCGAGTTTCTCGCCGAGTTGTCTCGCCCAGATGTTCGTCGCCACCACGACGTTGTCACACTCGATGCTCCCGCGCTCCGTGAGGACCGAACTGACCGATCCGCCGGTCGTTTCGATGTCCTCTGCACGGGTGTGTGGAACGAACTGCGCCCCGCGGTCCATCGCCTCCCGGGCCAGCGCGTCGCAGGCGACGACGCCGGACACCTGTCCGTCCGTGGGCGAGTAGTAGCCGCCGAGAATCTCGTCCTCGTCGACGAGAGGGAGGTGTTCCGTGACCTCCTCGGGTGAGAGGAGCTGTGGATCCTCGATACCCCACGCCGAGGCGTACTCGACGCGGCGCTGGAGGAAGTCCATCCGGTCTTCGCTTCTGGCGACCTCGATACCGCCGGTCTCGTTGTACGCCTGGTGTCCGTCGGCCCCCTCGAGATCGGAGTACAACCGGCGGCTGTAGTCCGCAAACTGGCCGAGTACCTTCGGTTCCGCCGTCTGGAACATGATCCCCGGCGCGTGCGTTGAGGAGCCGCCGGTCGTCGGCATCGGGCCCTGATCGACAACGACGACGTCGTTGTGACCGAGGTTCGTCAACTGGTAGGCGACGTTACAACCGACGATACCGGCACCGATGACGACGGTGTCGGCACGTGTCGGTAAACTGTCTGTCGTCTGCATGAATCTGTCATAATACTGCCGTGGCGGGCGCATATATCTAACGTCTCCCGGGGCACTTTTCAAAACAATTTAAATCTGTCATGTAGTGGTTCAGAATAACACCTATAACGCTGTGAGCAAAACATGAACGTTTTGCTTCCTCGCTTCGCGCGCGTCGCCGTCGTTACGCCGTTCGCGGGGCGGTCGGTCGTTGCTCGACCGCATCGAGCAAGTCGGTGAGCGCCGCCGCTGCTAGATCCAACAGTTCCTCGCCCAGTTCCGGGGTCCCCTCGCGCGGATCCCCGACGACGCCGTTGTCGGTGAACTCCTCCGAGTCGAACGCAAGGTTGACCCCGCTTTGCCACTCGCCCCACCCGTCGCTCCCGTTCTCGGCCGCCGAGTCGAGCCGATCCTCGCGGACCGTCCCCGGGTTCGTATGCCGGAGCAAGGCGGTCTCGAGGGGGCCGCCGTGTCCCATCTCGGACGCGTGCTCGCCGACCGCCTCGAACCACGTGAACGGGACGGTGTAGGCGGCGTCGTGTCGCGTGATGCGTCCGGCGACCTCCCGGAGCGCGTCGACGTTACCGCCGTGTCCGTTGACGAGGACGACGCGGTTCCACCCGTGTGCGGCCAGACTTCCCACGATGTCCCTGACGTACGATCGAAACGTCGACTCCGACGTCCACAGGGTGCCGGTGAACGCCCGGTGCTCCTCGGCGACGCCGACCGGAACCGACGGCGCAACCACGACGGGATCGTCGTATCGTTCGGCAGCGCGTGCGGCGACGCTCTCCGCGTTGAGCGTGTCGGTCCCAAGCGGGGCGTGTGGCCCGTGTTGTTCCGTACTCCCGATCGGAAGAAGCGCGAGCGTCGTCTCGACGTCCTCCATGTCCGTCCACGTTTCCGTCCGGAGATGCATACTAACCCGATCCACACGGACGTGAATAAAGCCTCCCCGACGTTCCTCGCCGGTTTCTTGCAGTTTGCTCACGAAGCGCCATCTCCGCTCACTGTCCCCGACGCTTTTTGTCCGTTCCAGCACGGGTGCGTGTATGAACTACGAACCGATCACCCACACAATGTGCGACCGACCGCTCGTCCGGTTACCGTCGGGACGTGACGTCTCAGTTCCCGTACACAGATACGACGGCGGGGACGGGCCGACCGTGTACATCCAGGCGGCACAACACGGCATCGAACTCAACGGCTCGGCGACGCTCCGTCGTCTCCACGGCGCCTTATCCGGCGGCTCCATCGCCGGGACCGTCGTCGTGGTCCCGGTCGTGAACCCCCTGGCGTTCGATCACCGATCGTATATGATGCCGGCCGAGTACGACGCGATCAACTCGAACCTGAACCGCGTCTGGCCGGGCGACTCCGGAGGGACGCTCCAGGAGCGACTCGCAGCGGCGGTCTGGGACGTCGTCTCAGCGGCGGACGCGGCGATCGACCTCCACACAGGAACCCCGGAGACGCTAGAACACGTTCGACACTTCGTCGGACACGGGGACGCACGAGCGTTCGCCGAGGCGTTCGGCACGGAATACATAATAACTGATAGTTTCGTCGAGACGGACGGAGACGCGTCCAAAGGCACGTTTCGAGCGGCGGCCGCGGAGGCCGACATCCCGGCTATCACCGTAGAACTATCGAACAGCCGGTATGTCTCGGACAGTTCGGTGCAGGCGGGCCTGGACGGTATCCGGAACGTCCTCCGGACCGCTTCGGTGCTGGAAGGTCGTCCCGCGCCACCGCCGGCACAGACCGTCCTCGAACGCGAGGGGGGATCAGTCACCGCCACCGAATCGGGTCTGTTCGAGCCGCGGCGAGAAATCGCCGTCGGGGACCCGATCACCGAAGGGGAACCGATCGGCAGCATCCACTCGCCGTCGACGTTCGAACGGCTCGAAACCGTCACCGCACCCGCTGGCGGTGTCGTCTACTCGCTTGCGCGTGGCTCCGTCGTCGTCGCGGGCGAACGCGTCAGCGGGATCGGAGCCCCCGCGTAGCCGGTCCGGGGTGTGGCGCATTTGAATGGGTTTGCTATTCCGTGGATACGGTTATGATCCATAGCGTGTCACAGTATAGCAATATCATGGAACTACGAACCGCCTTCGAAACGCTCGGCGAAGTCGTCGACCACTACGAGGGCAAAAGCTGCGCGGTTCGGAACGTCGAGACGACAGCGGAGGGGCACGGAGAGACGCTCCATGCGGCGTTCGATCTCGCGGTCCCGTTCGGTATCGGTAGCGACGACGGGACGGGGCCGGGATTCGAACTCGAAGACGCGACGGTCACCGAGGACGGCGTCCTCAGCGTTTCCTTCTCGGTGTCCTCGCTGGTCGCACTCCCGTCGTCGCTCGGCAGCGTCGCCTCGGTGACGCGAACGGAGGTCGATGTCGTCGACGGCGAGGTCGTGTTGGCCCTCGAACTCGTCATCGGGGCTGCCGGGGAGTCCGAACGGGATACGGAACCGAACGGAGCGGAGCCGGAAACGACGGTGGAGTCGGGGCTCATCGGGGAGGTGGAAACGACCCCGGAAAGCGCCGGGGCTCGCGGGACGTTTGCCGACGTTCGCGACGAATCGGTCCCGGCGTACGAGGACACCGAATACCTTCGAACGCTCTACGAGGAGTGCGATAACTTCGGCGAAATGAGCCGATCGATCGAGATGGACGTTTCCTCGGAAACCGTTCGCCGGTACATGATCGAAGCGGGGATCCACCAGCCGGACTCCTACGATACGGCCCGGATCGAGGACGGGAGGACGACTGACTCGGAGCCGACGGGAGCTACCGGGCGGGACGAAGACGAATTAGGCCCGAACAGCGATCGCGACAGCGACGGACTGGTCGTCGGTGAGGAGATCGCAACCGACGGTATCGGACTCCCCGACGGCGTTCTGATAGAGGACATCGCGGACGCGGTAGTCAGTTCGGCGACTGTCCACCAGGTTCAACGACAACTCGGGCTCGAGCGAACTCGGACGCGTGAACTGCTTGAGGAACTCAATCTCTTGGATCTGGTTCTTCGGCCGATAGCCGACTCCGATCGGACCGTCTCCTACGATCAGGTCGCAACCCGGCTCCGGCAGTGCGCCCCGAGCGGCGCCTGACGGTTCGCAGCTGTCCGGGGGTTCTTAAATGGGTTATGTGGCTCACCAACAAACAAAAGTGTACACGAATCAATATCCATACAACTCATGGCAGTAAAATCGCGTTCTGTCGACCGTGCCGGTGTGGAGACACTTCTGACGGGCGCCCGTTTCGAACTGATGCCGTTCGAGAGCTTCGACGAGGAGATACAACATCTTCCGGACGGCGCGACGATCGCCATTACCACGTCGCCGCAACTCGGCATCGACGCGACCGTCGAACGGACCGAGGACGCCGCCGCGATGGGATACGACGTCGTCCCTCACATCGCCGCACGCTACATCGAGGATCGGAGTCACCTCGAAACGATCGCCGGGCGACTCGAAGCGGCTGGAATCACGGACATCTTCGTCCCCGGTGGTGACAGAGAGGAGCCGGCCGGGGAGTTCGAATCCGCCTACGATCTGCTCGAGGCGCTCGACGAGATGCCGTACTCCTTCGAGGAAGTCGGTATAACCGGCTACCCCGAGGGCCACGATTTCATCGACGACGAGGCGCTGGCCGAGTCGATGGAGCGAAAGGCCCCCTACGCGACCTACATCGTCACGCAGCTCTGTTACGACCCGGAGACGGTTCTCGAGTGGATCGAGTCGATCCGTGCCCGCGGCGTCGAGCTGCCGGTCGAGATCGGCATTCCGGGCGTCATGAACTACCAGCGGCTGATGAGCATCTCACAAAAGGTCGGCGTCGGCGATTCGATCAGGTTCCTGCGGAAGACGACCGGCGTGCTCGGATTCGTCAAACAGCTTGTCGGCTCCCGCGGCACGTACAAACCGGACGACCTGATCGACGGGCTCGCCCCGTACGTCGGCGACCCGGAGTACGGCATCCGAGGGGTCCACATCTACACGTTCAACCAGACACCCGACACCGAATCGTGGAGACACGCCCGCCTCGACTCCTGAACCCCTTCGACATCCGTTTTACCCCCCAACGTATCGATTAAACACCATTACCCGAAGTACGCTTGCTGACCCCTACCCAGGCCACAACGTATCAGATTCCCTTTCGTTTCTGCGAGGGCCAGCTTATTGATGTTCGATCCCGTATCGAGGATATGAGCTACGAAACGGTCCGCGAGTCGGATCCGGCCGCCGCCGAGGCGCTCGACGGCGAGCGACGGAGGCAGAACGGGACACTCGCGATGATCGCGAGCGAGAACCACGTCTCCGAGGCCGTGATGGAGGCCCAGAGTTCGGAGTTGACCAACAACTACGCCGAGGGGTACCCCGGCGAACGCTACTACGGCGGGTGTGAATTCGCCGACGATATCGAGCAACTGGCGATCGACCGCGCCAAACAGCTGTGGGGTGCCGACCACGTGAACGTCCAGCCGCACTCGGGCTCGCAGGCGAACATGGGTGTCTACCTGGCGATGCTCGATCCGGGCGATAAGATCCTCTCGTTGGATCTGACGCACGGCGGCCACCTCTCACACGGCCACCCGGCGAACTTCGCCGGGCAGGTGTACGAGGTCGAACAGTACGAGGTCGACACCGACACCGGCTACGTCGACTACGAGGGGCTTAGAGACCACGCGGAGACGTTCGATCCGGATATAATCGTTTCGGGCTACTCGGCGTATCCGCGGGAGGTCGAGTTCGACCGTATCCAGGCGGCCGCCGACGCGGTCGACGCGTATCACCTCGCGGATATCGCACACATCACCGGGTTGGTAGCGGCGGGCGTTCACCAGTCGCCGGTCGGGGTCGCCGACTTCGTCACCGGCTCGACCCACAAGACGATCCGTTCCGGACGGGGCGGCATCATCATGTGCGATGCGGAGTACGCCGACGACATCGATGCGGCGGTGTTTCCGGGCTCACAAGGGGGGCCGGCGATGCACAACGTCGCCGGGAAAGCTGTCGGCTTCGGCGAGGCGCTGGAGCCCGAATTCGAGACGTACGCCGAGCGGACGGTCGCGAACGCGAAGGCGCTCGGTTCACAACTCGAGGCCAACGGCCTCACGCTCGTCTCCGGCGGGACGGACACCCACCTCGTGTTGGCCGACCTCCGCGATTCACACCCCGACACGACCGGCAAGGAGGTCGAAGCAGCCCTCGAGGACGCCGGCATCGTTCTCAACGCCAACACGGTTCCCGGTGAGACCCGATCCGCGTTCAACCCCTCCGGGATCCGTGCCGGCACGCCCGCACTCACGACGCGTGGGTTCGGCGAGGCCGCCTGCCGTGAGGTTGCGGACCTCATCGCCGCCGTTGTCGATGCACCACACGACGAGGACGTGCTCGCGAGCGTGAGCGAACGCGTCGACGAACTCACCGACGAGTACACGCTGTACGATTGATTCGGAGTATCGACGGCCCGCCGACTGTCCTGTCGGCCGGATGACTCGCTCGATGCCGGCTGGTCGCTTTGCTCCCGGGAAACTCGCCGCTGGTGGCCCTTCGAGTTTCGAATAAAGATACGCGATCCGCCCGGGTGTCGATCAGTCGTCGCCGTTTGCTTCCTTCCGCGCGTTGAGTTTCGCCTGCTCCCTGGCGCTCGGGTTGACCGATTCCTTGAACGGCACCTTCGCGACTGTCGCGAACGTCGGTTCACCGGCCTCCTCGGAGTACTCGTCCGGGAGGTGAACATCGAACTCGAGGTCGAGCGACTCCTCGTAGATCTCGTCGTTGAGCGGCGTGTCGGTCACTTCCTGAATCTTCTCGGCCGGGACGAACCCCATCCCGATGTTGGTCTCCAGTTCGGGGTTCCACCACGGCGACGTGAGGTACCCGCACTCCTCACCCGTCTCGGGATCGGAGATGAGCCAAAAGTCCGGCGCGTAATCGCGGATCGGCTCGCCGGCGATCTTGAGGCCGACGAGTTTGTGGGTGAACGGATACTCGCCGTTCTCGATCTGTTCTTTCTGCTCCTCGAGAACCTCCTTTCCGATGTAGTCGGCCTCCTTGTCGTCGGGGATCTGATAGCCCAAATTGACCTGGAACGGCGAGGTCTCGTGATCGAGGTCTTGGCCCCACGACATGATTCCCGCGGCGATCCGGCGGTGGTGTCCGGGCGCGATCTGCATCCCGCCGTGGTCGACGACGCTGTCGTGGACCGGGTCCCAGACCCGCTCGGCGTTCTCGTGTGCGTCCTTGACGTAGATCTCGAAGCCGGCTTCGCCGGAGAAGCCGGTCTGGCTGACCAACACGTCAGCGCCGTTGATTTCGGCCTCCATCAGACCGTAGTACGGGATCTCCGAGACCTCGTCGCCGACGACGTCGACCATGACGTCCTCGGATTTGGGCCCCTGAATCTGCATCGGCGCGACGTCGATCTCGTCGATCTCGAC
>CAZOFL010000029.1:0-24513 GCA_964579035.1 uncultured Natronomonas sp.
CAACGGCAACGGCAACGGCAACGGCAACGGCAACGGCAACGGCAACGGCAACGGGGACGCCGACCCGTTCCCCGACGGCACACTCACGGCCGTCAATCACTTCTCAGAGGGCGGCGGCCTCGACAACAACTTCCGGGAGATCCAGCCGCACTGGGAGGACGAACTCGGCGGCACCTTCCAACAGCAGTACCAACCCGGTGCCGGGACGCGGAACGGCATGTCGTTCATGCTCAACAACGCCGACACCGATATGCACACGATCGGTATCACCGACGCCGTCTCGATGGCGTCGGCGCGGGCGTTCGACCTGGAAGACGACACCCGCGACCCGGTGTACGAACCCGACGATTTCGCGTTCATCGGCACGCTGACCTCCGAGGTCACCATCCTCCGGATCCGGGAGGACGAGGACCGGTTCACGACGTTCGGGGAGTTCGTCGACTACGCCCAGGACAACCCCGACGACGTCGTCATGGGGACCTCCGGGCCGACGAACCGGTTCGCGCTGGCCGGCATCCAGCTCCTCGAGGAGATCGGCGTCGACATGCGGATCGTCCCCTACGACGGCGGCAGCCCGGTCCAGACCGCGCTGCTTCAGGGCGAGGTCGACGTGATCCCCCGCGGTGTCTACAACAGCCGCGGCATCGAGGACGACTCGATCGCGATCGCGATGTACTGGGATGAGAACAACTGGCCGGAGATCACCAACGACGCGCCCCTCATCAACGAGGAACTGGGCAGCGACATCCCGTATGAGCCCTCCGTCGGCGCGAACGTCTACTACACGCAGGCGGAAGCCGCGGAGAACCACCCCGACCGGTACGACACGATGGTCGAAACGTTCCAGGCGGCCGCCCAGAGCGACGGATACCTCGAAACCCTCGACGCGGTCGACGAGTTCGAACGGGACAAGGTCGATCCGCTCGACCCCGACGGTGCCCGCCAGTTCGTCGAGGACACGATCGACACCTACAGGGACTTCGTCCCGCTCTTCCAGGAGTACGTCGAGAACTAACTGTGAGTCCCCTCGCAGTGTTCGGTGTTCGCCGGCGGCTCTCCGATAGCACATAATGTCAACTGCAACCAACGATGAACCGGCCGATTCCGACTCCGAGGCGACCGAGGAGGAGATCAAATCCGGGAAAATCCCGTTTCCGACGCCGCTGTCGGCAGTCGTGCGGTTTTTACTCCCGGTCGCGCTGGTGTTGCTTTCGATAAACTACATCAACGAGACGTGGGGTCGGATCAGGGTTTCGAACCTTCAGTACCCGTACTTCGTCATCGGGATGATGTGTCTTCTGCTGTTGCTCGTCGCGATCGAGGAGGTCGGAACGCTCCGGAAGATCGATCGCGACATCACATCCCGCGAGGCGATCCGCGATTACTTCGAGGAGTGGCGGGTGTCGATCGTTTTCGGAGCGCTCGCGGTCGCCTACGTCTGGCTGATCTCGGTGATCGGGTTCTTTTCGGCGTCGTTCGCGGTCCTGATCGCGGCGATGTACGCCGCCGGGGCGCGAAGCTACAAGATCGTGACCATCGTCGTCGTCGGCGTGCTCGCCATCGTGTGGGTCATGTTCGTCGAAGTTCTGGGTGTCAGCCCACCGAGCGGTCTCATCGACCAATTCTTCGTGTAACTTATGAACGAAATCACGCACTTTACTGATTCGATCACGGTCCCCGACCGGAGGGTACCGCTGTGACGACGTCGCTCGTCTTCGAGGCGGTTTTGCACCTCATGACGCCGGTCAACATCGGGCTGATCGTCCTCGGGGTGACGCTCGGCATCATGTTCGGGTCGATCCCCGGCTTCACGGGGTCGAACACGGTCGCAATCATGCTTCCGTTCACGCTGACGATGTCCCCGGAGATCGCGATCGTCTTTCTTTCGTGTCTGTACGTCGGCGCGAACTACGGCGGCGCGATCCCGGCGGTATTGATAAACACCCCCGGCACCGCGGGTGCGACCGCGACCGTTCTCGACTCGTACCCGATGTCGAAGAAGGGCGAAGCATCGAAGGCGCTCGGGATCTCGATTCTCGCAAGCGTCGTCGGCGGGCTCTTTTCGGCCACGCTGATCGTGCTCCTGTTGGATCCGATCGGCGACTTCGCGTTCCAGTTCGGCAACCGCGAGATATTCGTCCTCGGGCTGTTCGGGCTGTCCGCGATCGCGGTCGCGGCCGGTGACGACACGAAAAAGGGGCTTATCGCCGGCTTCTTCGGGTTGTTCCTCGCGACGTGGCCGATCGATCCGACGACGGCCCAACCCCGGATGGACTTCGGGCTCAACCCGCTTTTCGATCAGATCCCGTTCATCCCCGTCGTGATCGGTGTCTTCGCCATCGCCGAGCTGTTCTTTTTGATCAACAAGAAACAGATCAGCGAGGATCAGGACGTCAACACGACGTACGGCGGGATACTGAGCGGCTTCAAATACGTCATCCGCCGGCCGTACCAGCTGACGCGCGCGATGGTGATCGGGCTCGTGATCGGATCGATGCCCGGCGCAGGCGCGTCGGTCGGCGGGTTCATCAGTTGGGCGACGGCGAAATCGATGTCCGCCGACACGGCCTCGTTCGGCACCGGTAATCCGAACGGGGTCATCGCGTCCGAGGCGGCCAACAACGCCGTCACGTCCGGCGCGCTCGTTCCGACGCTCACGCTCGGCATCCCGGGGAGCGCGACGACGGCCGTGATGCTCGCGGGGCTTTTGCTCCACGGCGTCCGCCCGGGACCGACGCTGATGGACGAGTTCGCCTTCGAGGCGAACGTCATCATCGTCTCGCTGTTCTTCGCGAACATCATCCTGCTCGTCGTTGCGTTCGTGATCTCGAAGTACATCGTCCGTGTCGTCACCTTCCCGAGCAAGTACCTGGTTCCGGCCATCCTCGTGATGACCGCGATCGGGTCGTTCGTCCTCCGCAACCAGGTGTTCGACATCTGGTGGATGCTGCTGTTTGGGTTCATCGGCGTGTTGATGCGGGTCAACGGGTACTCGCTCATCCCGTTGATCCTCGGCGTCATCCTCGGCCCGATCGTCGAGGGTGCGTACCTCCGGAGTATGCTGATCTCCGGGAACGACCCGATGTACTTCCTCGAATCGGGGATCGCGATCGGGCTCTGGGTCCTGACGCTGCTCGTGTTGTTCGCGCGACCGCTCGCCGCCCTGGTGAAACAGTACGTGTTGCCACAGATCCGATCGGGATCGCCCTGACCGGAGTCCGCGTACCCGACCCCGGCGCGGTTCTTCGAGGCGCCTTTCGATCGCCGATTCACCGTGATGTTTAGGTCGGTGAACCGCGTTTTTTGATCCGATGATCGAACTTTCGGCGTCGATCGAGATCGCCCGCCCTCCGTCGGCCGTCTGGGAAGTTCTCACCGATTTCGAGGCGTACGACGAGTGGAACCCCTACGTGAGCGTCCTCCGTGGAACGCCGACCGAGGGATCCGCGATCGAATTCCGGATCTCCCCCGAGGCACGACACACGCGCACGGAGACCGGAAAGGTAACCGAAGCCGAAATCGGCGAGCGACTCCGCTTCGACTCCGTTGCGCTGTATCGGTTCATTTACGCCAGCAACCACACACTGGAGCTCGAAGCGCTCGATGGGGAACGGACCACGACCGGAGTCCGAACCCGTGCGGAGTATCGCGGGATACTCGCGCCGCTCGTCGCGGGCGAGGATCTCGAGGAGGACCTCGAAGCGATGAACCGTGCACTCGCCGATCGGGTCGAGGGGCGGTTTCCCTGACACCGGCGTCACGACAGATTCATTTTTGTATGTGGGGCACGGTGAGTTCACATGGAGTTTCGAGACTTAAGCATACAGGTCGACGAGGAGACGACAGTGCCGCCGGGGCTCCCGAGCTTTCGGCAGGGCGGCGTGATCCGAAACGACGAGTCCGCCGGGTACGAGAGCGACTACATCACGACCACGACACACATCGGAACGCACCTCGACGCCCCGTATCACTTCGATCCTGACGGGCGGACCATCGGCGACCTCGAACTCGGCGAACTCATTCGGCCCACGAAACGCGCCGACATCCGCGGGCAGGGGTGGGACGAACCGGACACGGAGATTCCGCTCGATCCGATCAAAGACGCGCTCCCGTCATCGATCGAGGAGGGGGAGTATCTGTTCGTCCACACCGGCTGGGCCGACAAGCGAATCGACGAGCCCAGCTACTACCTCGAAAGCCCCCATTACGCACTCGAGGTGTCCGAGTTCGTCGTCGAATCCGGCGCCCGCGGGCTTATCACCGACACACCGATCGACTCCGGCGATCACGGGATGCAAAACCACTTCAAGCTACTGGAAAACGGCTGCGTGATCGTCGAAAACGTCGCCGACCTCGATGGCCTTCCGGACGAATTCACCACGTGGGTCGTCCCGATGAAACTCAAAAACGGCGATGGAGCGCCGGCTCGCGTTTTCCTCGTCGACGAATAGGGCGATTCGGCCGTTCGGCCTTACTCGTCGCGGTCGTCGTAGTTTTCGAGTTCCCAGCCGATGAACTCGTCCTCGAGTTCGATTCCCAGCGCCCGGATCTCGTGGACCAACGACACGTAAAACCCCGCCAGCATCGAGAGCCCGACGATCGTCGACTCGTCGTAGCGGTCGGCGATCGTATCGTAGGTTTCATCGCTCACGTCGCCGACGGCCTCGACGTACTCGGTCGCGTAGTCGAAAAGCGCCGCGGTCGAATCGTCCATCGCCTCCCGGTCCTCCCGTGAGATCGCGAGGATCGTCTCCCGCGGAAGCCCCGCCCGCTCGAGGCCGGCGATCACGTGGTCGTGCCACTCGTATGGGGAGTCCAGCGCGCGGGCGATGGAGAGGATGACGATCTCGACTTCCGGCTTCGAAAGCCCCGTTTCGGTCCAGAACTCGGTGTTCATGGTGACGTGGGCCTTGCCGAGTTCCGGGTTGTTCGAGAACGTCAACACGGTGGGCTGTTCGTTCCAGAACTCGGAGCTGATCCCATCGGGAAGTTTCTCCGCTCTCTCATCGATGATGTCGTAGTGGTCCGGCAACTCGTCCGGTGAGACGTACGGTATTCGTGGCATCACGCCGAAATACGTCGGGTCCCGTCTTATAACCCGGAGTTTCGACTTTATTCGGAGGCGATCGTCGAGCTACCCGTCCCGCCCTTCGATCTCCTCGTTCCAGACCTCCGGGCCGACCCCGAGTGCGACGACAGTCGGCTTGTATCCGAACGCGATGGCGACGGCGATACTGAGCGCCGCCCACACGTCACCGTGTCCGAACACGACCGCCGCGACGACGACGAAAAACACGTAGAGGACAGCCATCGCGACAATGTGGGGCGCGAGCTGTCGGAGCCGGTCCGTCATGTATCGTCTCGGAGCCAGCGAGAATTGGGTGTTTCGGTTCGATGGGATCGATCGGCTGAGACCGTGTCGGACTCCGGTCGAGCGGACCGCAGAATTATAAAAAACGGTTTATGATGAACAATATATAAAAACCGTGATAAGTAATCGAATCCGGAGAAGTGAAAAAGTACAACTCGAAGCGGGAGTAAAGAGCGTAATTGCTTTACGAGTCCACAATTTTAGCGACCGGTAAAGCACGAATTCTCCCCGATGTATTTAAACTACGGAAACGTCCGGATAGCAGTTAACTGATTCGTTTATATTATTATTATATTACACGACGGCGTGCGATCGACTCTACGAGACGTCCCCGAGCGATTCCGGGATTCTTCCCCCCCGTCGCGAGCGTTCCCACGGGACCGGTCCGCCGGGCGGTAAAAAGAGAACCCCGCCGATTTCAGCTGTACCAGCGTTCGATCTCGATCGTCTTGTCGGTGTAGAAATTCACCGCGTCCTCCCCCTGTGCATGGAGGTCCCCGAAGAACGATCCCTTCCGGCCACCGAAGTGGAAAAAGCCCATCGGGGCGCAGACGCCGACGTTGATGCCGACGTTGCCCGCCTCGACCGCCGTGCGGTATCTGCGGGCCTCGCCGCCGCGTTCGGTGTACAGAGAGGAGGCGTTGCCGTACTCGGTGCTGTTGACCATCTCGATGGCCGCTCCGAGGTCGTCGGCCGAGGCGAGACAGAGGACGGGGCCGAAGATCTCGGTTTGGGCGATCTCCATGTCCGTCGTGACACCTTCGAGGAACGTCGGGCCGAGGAAGTTCCCTTCCGGGTACTCGGGATGTTCGAACCCGCGGCCGTCGACGAGGGGGTCGGCCCCGTCGTCGATCGCGTCCTCGATCATTTCGACGACGCGCTCCCTGGATTCGCCCGTGATGAGCGGGCCGATGTCGGTGTCCTCGTCGGTCCCCGGGCCGACGACGAGGTCGTCGACCGCATCGAGCAGGTCCGCCCGAAGATCGTCGTAGACGTCGCCGACACCGACGACCACGTCGTTGGCGAGACAGCGCTGGCCGGCGTTGCCGTACACGGAGCCGACGACGTTCGGAACGGCTTTCTCGAGCACGGCCGAGTCGGTGACGACGGCGTAGTTCTTCGCGCCGCCCTGCGCTTGGACGCGTTTGCCCTCGGCGGCGGCGGTCTCGTAGACGTGTTCGGCGACCGGCGTCGAGCCGACGAAGGAGATCCCCTCGACGTCGTCGTGGGTGAGCACGGCGTCGACGGTGTCGGCCCCGCCGTTGACGAGATTGACGACGCCGTCGGGGAACTCAGCCGCCTCGACGGCCTCGAAGATGAGCTGTGAACTCAGCGGCACCCGCTCGCTCGGTTTGAGTACGAACGCGTTGCCGGTCGCGACCGCGTAGGGGAGAAACCAAAGCGGGATCATCGCGGGGAAGTTGAACGGGACGACAGCGGCGAACACGCCGAGCGGTTCCCTGACGGCCGATTCGTCCATCCCGGGTGCGACCCCCTCGACGACGCCGCTGCCCTCCCGGAGCATGTTCGGGATGCCGGCGGCGACCTCGACGTTTTCGATGCCGCGCCGGATCTCGCCGCTGGCTTCGGCGACCGTCTTGCCGTGTTCGAGCGAGATCGCCCGCGCGATCCCGTTCCGTCTGGCCTCAAGTTCCGTTTTGAAATCGAACAGATACTGTGACCGCTCGGCCGGCGGAGTCGCCCGCCACCCGTCGAACGCCTCCCCGGCGGCGGCGACGGCATCGTCCACGTCGCGTCGGGTCGAGTACACGACTGTCGCGATCTCCTCCCCGGTCGCCGGGTTCACGACCGGTTCCGCTCCGCCGTTCGGCTCGACCCATCCGCCGACGTAGTTCCTGGCGACCTCGGGCCCGTCGTCGAGTACTCCCGCCCGCGTCCGTGATCTTGTCATGCGTACTGGGCGAATCGACCCATGTACGTATATATGTTTTATACGGTTACTGAGGGTGCCGCCGGTGTTGTCTTCCGAGAAGATAACACTCATAACTCTGTTACGCTCTCGGGTACCGGATTGTCGACCGCCCGGGTATGTGTTAGCTTCGGGCGTGAGAGGCTTCCCGTTTTAACGGCCTGTAACGCCGCTCGGCTCGTTTTCGAGTTCGATGACGCGCCAACGAATCCGTTCGAGGGTCCGTCCGTGTAAGTTCCGTACGCGCGAAACTTCGAGCAGTCGAAAGACGTTCGAGGAACCACGATCCGAACGTACAGTCGTTGTACGTCCGATACCGTTCGGCCGGATCCGATCCAAGCATTATAAAAATACATTACTTTTACCGCCATGCGTACATAGTAGTTCGCATCCTCAATTCTCAACCGAACGATAACTCAAACTTTGCTATTTTCGGTGTGCTTTCCGAAATGTTCATATATGACGGCTCCCGGGCCGTCGGAGTATTACTGGATCTCCCGGCCGATCTCCCGGGGCGTTCGAGCGGAACGTACGGGAACATGACCCGGGTCCCGACAGATCCATCGCGAACGTCCTGCTCGTTTGCCCAAATGTTTTTTAATGATGAATGTCCAGTCGTGGTATGACACAACAACCCAATAATATAAAAACCGCAGAAAACGTTTTTACTATTATCGAAACTGTCGAAACGCTGGACCGGCCGACCTGCTCGGAGCTGTCGGATCACATCGAACTCTCGGTCAGCAGCCTTTATAACTACCTCAAGACCCTAGAGGCACACGGGTACGTACTCGAAAACGACGGCCGGTACCGGCTCAGCCTGAAATTCCTCCGGAAGGGCCGAACGATACGAAACTCCTATCCGGTCATGCACGCGGCCACGGAACCGATCGATATCCTCTCGAAGGTGATCGACGAGTACATCTCCCTCTTTGTCAAGGAGCGGAAAAGCGCCGTGATGATCCACGAAGCGAACAGCCACCACGCGGTCGAGACGCCGGCGCCGTTCCTCGGCGAACCGTTCCATCTGGCGAAGTCGCCCCAAGGTAAAGTTATTTTGGCGTACATGTCCGATCCGGTCGCCGATGGGATTCTGGCCGAACTCGGGGACGATGCCGAGAGAGACCGGACCCGTACGGAACTCGATCGGATCAGAACCGACGGCGTCTGCGTCGACGACGGGAACACCCACGAAAACATCTGGGCGGTTGCGGCGCCGGTAAACGTCGGGGGTGAGATCCATGGGTCACTCATGATCAGTACGGTCCTGCACCGGATCGATACCCGTCGCACCGGCGGGGAGCTCCCGAACCTGCTCGTACAGACGGTCAAGGAGATCGAACACCGCCTCTCCGGGTACGATTTTGACCACCTATACGCCAACTGATAACAGCGACTCCGGGAGCTCGAAGGCCGTCGATTCCGGCGGCGGCCGCCGCGTCGAGGCCGTCCGGCAGCGGTGTTCTCTCACGTACGATGGTTACATTTATTATGTGTGGTGATAACATACAACTTGATGTCCATAGAACACACGGAGCCGACGGCCGCGGACGAACTCCACCCCGAGATCAGCGGTCTCCTCCAACAGATGGGGGCCGACCCGATACCGTCGTTCGAGTCGCTCTCCCCGGAGGGCGGTCGCAGATTCATGAAGGAGACGTTCCCGACGGCCGAGGAACCCGAACCGGTCGGACACGTCATGAATCTCGAGATAGGCGACGCGGGCGTCCCGGTACGCGTGTACGTCCCCGAAGCGGGCGAGGGGCCCTATCCGACGTTCCTGTACATCCACGGCGGCGGCTGGGTCATCGGTGATCTGGACACACACGATGCGACCTGTCGGGCACTCACCAACGCGAGCGACCGGATGGTGGTTTCCGTCGACTACCGGCTCGCGCCGGAACACCCGTTCCCGACACCGCTCGAGGACTGCTATACGGCGCTCGAGTGGCTGTTCGACGACGCCGCGGCGATGCAGGTCGACACCGACCACGTGGCGGTCGGCGGTGACTCCGCCGGCGGCAACCTCGCGGCCGCCGTCGCGTTGCTCGCTCGGGACCGCGAGGGGCCATCGATCGAACGGCAGACACTCATATACCCCGTTACGAACCACGCCTTCGATACGCCCTCCTACGAGGAAAACGGGGAGGGCTATCTGCTCACCAAGGCAGCCATGGAGTGGTTCTGGGACCACTACCTCGAAAACGGTATCGATGGGAAACACCCGTACGCGTCACCGTTGATGGCCAAGGATCTCGGGGATCTGCCGCCGGCGACGGTCACAACCTGTGGGTTCGACCCGCTGCGGGACGAAGGCGCCGCTTACGCACGGCGTCTCGAGGAAGCGGGCGTTCCGGTAAACTACATCAACTACGACGACGCGATCCACGGTATCGCTCAGTTCCTCGTGGATCCGATGGATCTGACCCGCTCCCGTGAACTCATCGACGACGTCGCCGCCGACCTCTGATCGACTGTTCGCACCTGCTGATCCTTTCGGTCGTCTCGACGTACGCGGATCGGACGCCGTCCGGATACAGAACGCGCGTCCGGAAACGCCGATAAACTTATGTTGCGTTGGATCCGTATAATCATTCGTGACATATTATGTCAAAGACTACCACACACGATAGCGGGGAACACACGGAGCAAACCGACTACGACGCCGTTATCGTCGGTGCGGGTTTTTCGGGCTTGTACGAACTCCACCGCTTGCGCGATGAGTTAGGGCTGTCGGTCAAAATAATCGAGAAGGCGGACGACGTCGGCGGGACGTGGTACTGGAACCGGTATCCGGGCGCCCGCTGTGACAGCGAGAGCCACATCTACTGCTACTCGTTCAACGACGAGATCCTAGAGGAGTGGCAGTGGAGCGAGCGGTACCCCGAACAACCGGAAGCCCTGGAGTATCTCCAGTTCGCAGCGGACAAGTTGGACCTCCGGGAGAACATCGAATTCGGGACGGAAGTCACATCGGCCCGCTTCGACGAGGGCTCCGGGAGGTGGGAGATCAGTACCGACGACGGTGAGACGGTAACGTCCCAGTTTTTCGTCACCGCCGTCGGCTGTCTTTCCGAGCCCTATATCCCGGATTTCGACGGGATCGAGGACTTCGAGGGATGGTGGACTCACACCGGTAGGTGGCCTCACGAACCCGTCGACTTCGAGGACAAGCGGGTCGCAGTGATCGGTACTGGCGCGACCGGTATCCAGGTCATCCCGGAGGTCGCAAAGTCGAATCCCGAGCACCTGACGGTGTTCCAGCGAACGCCGAACTACGCCGTCCCCGCCCGGCATCGGCCGCTCGATGACGACGACTGGAACGAAATTCAGGAGAACTACGACCGAATCCTCGAGCAAGCGCACGACTCCGGCTTCGGGATGCCCTTCGAGATCGCGGCCGAAACCGCCGCGGACATGAGCCAAGAGGAAGTCAACGAGCTTCTCGAATCGCGCTGGGAGGAGGGTGGCTTCCGGTTCCTGTTGGCCTTCGAGGACCTACTGGTCAACAAAGAGACGAACGAGAAAGTGTCGAAGTACCTCCGAAGCAAGATCCGCGAGGCAGTCGACGATCCGGAAGTCGCGGAGAAACTGGTTCCTACGGACCACTACTACGCGACCAAGCGCCCGCCGCTGCACACCGACTACTACGATACGTTCAACAGGGATAACGTGTCGCTCGTGGACGTCACGGAGACTCCGATCGAGCGGATCACGCCGGACGGCGTTCGGACGTCGGATGATCACCACGATTTCGACATGATCATCTACGCCACCGGCTTCGACGCGATGACCGGGACGCTCCTGCAGATGGACATTCAGGGCCGGAGCGGCCTGACTCTCGAGGAGAAGTGGAGCGACGGTCCACAGACCTACCTCGGGCTCTCGGTTCACGGCTTCCCGAACATGTTCACGATCACCGGACCCCAGAGCCCATCGGTGCTCAGCAACATGCCCGTCGCCATCGAGCACCACGTCGAGTGGGTCTCCGACGCCATCGAGTACCTCGTTGAGAACGACATCCAGCTGATCGAGCCGACAAAGGAGGCCGAAGAAGCCTGGACCGCCCACAACCGCCAGGTGGCCGAACAGACGCTGTACACGACAGTCGAATCCTGGTATATGAACGAAAACATCCCGGACAAACCGACCGTGTTCACGCCGTATGCAGGCGGTGTCGACCTCTATCACGACACCATCATTGAGGTCGCCGAGAAGGAATACGAGGGCTTCGACCTAACCGAGTCGGCCATTGATCTGGGAAGCGAGGGGAGCAAACCACGCCTGAGCGTGATGGAAGGCGACTGAGGCGGTCCCGACGTACCGGCGGGCGTCGTGCCACGACGGATGTTTGTTGGCGCGAGCAGACGGCGAAGCGGTGCGGCGTTTCGCCGGTTACTCCGATCCGTTGACGATCGAGGCGAAGGCGCCGTGTCGGTCGGAGCGATGCGTGTTCGAGAGCGGGCGAACGTCCCGAAGCGTGTAGTAGTCGTTCTTGGGGGTCCTCTCCGTCTGCGGGGGCCGCACTGCCGAAACGTCGGCCTTGTCGACCGACGACACCGCTTTTTGAAAGACGCCGCAGTCGACACTACACCGTGCGATCCCGAAAAAACGATCGGGGCCTGTGCGCCGTCGTTCCGGACGTACTCAGCCGCGGCACCGCTGACAGTGATCCGTAGCCCGCGCGACACCGATCGATTTGCACCCGTTACAGGTTATTTCGCCGCAGTCGGCGCACTCGAACCCCTCTTTGTTTCCGTTTGTCGAGGTACCGTTTTGAACGACGCTGCTCCCGCACATGTGGCACGTCTTCGCCATACACGGAGTCCATCGCAAGCCCAGATAAATGTTACCCCGTCTCACTGTCCCGGTGTCGTCTCCCGGCAGTACCCGTTTTTCGCCCCGTCCGGTGGTCGCCGGGGACCGGTTCGGACGCGCCCTTCCGGGTGGGTGCGCGTTACGGACAAACGACCAACGGTTTAATATCGTGTTTATGCTGCAATACATTATGCGGGGCACAGTAGAACTCCGGGTCTGTCTGGAACGCGAGCATCTCCGGCGGACGGGGGGGATCTCGCTCGTCGTCGGAACGTGGTTGACGCTGTTCAATCAGATCGATCTGCTCCTCGCATGGAATCTCGATCCGGCTTTGTTCGTCAAAATCGTTCTCAACTACCTCACGCCGTTCGTCGTGGCGAACGCGGGACTTCTCTCGCGGCGATCCGACTGACTGTGGGATTACGCGTAGTGAATACGGCGAATGGAAGCCGGAGAAAAATGTATATTATATTTTATTTTCGCAAAATGATAGACAAACTACATAAGTATCTAGACGGTTCGTATGGCCCGCGATTGTGGATACCACCGGAACCCCGCCCCGGAGGCCGCCACCGTGTGTGGTATCTCGACTCGCGTGGCGCGGTTGGCCCAACGGGCCTGTTCGCTCCCCTGATAGCTTCGTATTCGGGGCACTCGCCCGATATCGCTCCGTGGGTTGACGCTGATCTGTGTCGCTGAACGAACACGTGAGCGCCACCGTCCAGCGACGGACCCTGCGCGTTTCGATACTAACTATTAGATATATTTTATATCTTTGTAGACTATATTTGTGCCGTCTATATGGCACACCGGCCAGCGCGGCGAACCCCCCGACCCACCGTAGTCGGGCATGAAGCCGACAACCCGCGGCACGAATCATTGAGTGATTATGTCACTAACCGGGAGCCAGCGATACAGTACAGTTACCGCTACCGCGGCTCCCTGCCGACGAGGTCGCGGAAAGACTGAACCACCATCTCGACGCTCATCGCCAACTCCGCGGGCGGAGCGGGCCGAGCGCCCCGGGGCTTGGCCCCGAGGCGGTTCACGACGCCCGGTTGGATTTATAATGGAGGGTAATCAATACCGTTACGAATCACGTATGTCGGTCGAAGATCGGACCTGTCTGGTCACGGGCGCCTCGAGGGGTATCGGACGTGCAATCGCCGAGGAACTGGGGTCCGAGGGCGCGGAGGTTGTGGTGAACTACCGTTCCTCGGAGAATGCGGCACAGGAAGTCAAAAACCAAATCGACGACGGGCCGGGGAGGGCGGTGCTCGCACAGGCCGACGTCGCGAACTACGACGAGGTTCAGTCGATGTACAACGCCGTCACCGAGGAGTTCGGCGGCGTCGACGTGTTGGTCAACAACGCCGGGATCACCGCCGACACCAAGTTCGACACCATGACGCGCGAGGACTGGGAGCGAGTTATCGACGTGAATTTAGGGGGCGTGTTCAACTGTACAAAGGTGTGCTACGACGACATCCGGTCGGCCGAGGAGGGTCGGTTGATCAACATCTCGAGCGTGGTCGGTCAGCAGGGCAACTACGGGCAGGCCAACTACGCGACCACCAAATCCGGGCTGTTCGGCTTCACCCGAACGATCGCCCTCGAAATCGCCTCGGAGGGCTCGACGGCGAACTGCGTCGCACCCGGGTTCGTGGAGACGGACATGCTCGCTGACGTGCCCGAGCGGGTCAGAGAGAACATCCTCAAGCGGATCCCGCTCAACCGGTTCGCGGAGGTCGATGATATCGCCGGCATTGTTCGGTTCCTGGCCAGCTACGAGTCCAGCTACATGACCGGGCAGGTTCTCGGCGTCAACGGGGGGATGGAGTGGTGAGCGACGTCCACGTCGCCGGCGTCGGAATGACGGCCTTTGGCGCGTCGCCGGAACGGACCGCACGGGACCTGTTCGCGCAGGCGGCCGGGGAGGCGTTCGACGACTCGGGGGTCGAACCGGACGCGATCGAGGAGTTGTTCTACGGCAACTTCATGGGCGAGTTCGCCGAGGTACAGGGCCACCAAGGGCCGCTCATGGCGGAGGCGGCCGGCGTCTCCGCCCCGTCGACGCGGATCGAGAGCGCCTGTGCCTCCAGCGGCGTCGCGGTCAGGTACGGCGTCAACCAGGTCCAAAGCGGGCAGGCCGACGTCGTCCTCGTCGGCGGTGCCGAACGGATGAAGAACATCTCGACGGCCGAGGGGACGAAGGCGCTGTCGGCGGCCGCCGACGCGCTCTGGGAGATCAAAGCCGGCGTCACGTTCCCGGGGGCGTATTCGCTTATGGCCAACAGCTACTTCGACGAGTTCGGCGGGACGCGGGAGGACCTCGCACACATCGCGGTCAAGAACCACAAAAACGCCGTCGAAAACGACCTCGCGCAGTTCCAGATGGAGATCGATATCGACGACGTACTGGAGGCGCCGACCGTGAGCGCACCGTTCGGCCTGTACGACTGCTCGCCGATGAGCGACGGCGCAAGCGCGGCCGTGTTGGTGAGCGAGGAGTTCGCCGAGTCGAACGACCTCGGAACGGAAGTGGCGATCACGGGCGCGGGACAGGGGACCGATAGTCTCGCCCTACAGGATCGGGTCTCGATCCCGAGGACCCCCGCGGCGGTCGAGGCGGGCGAGGCCGCATACGAGGACGCGGGGATCACCCCGGCGGACGTCGACATCGCCGAGGTCCACGACTGCTTTACGATCGCCGAGGCGCTCGCCCTCGACTCGCTCGGCTTCTACGAACCGGGCGAGGCCGTCACGGCGGCCCGGAAGGGCGAGACGACGATCGACGGCGAGTTGCCCGTGAACCTCTCGGGCGGCCTCAAGGCGAAGGGCCACCCGGTCGGCGCGACCGGCTGCGCGCAGATCTCCGAGATGACGAAACTGCTCCGCGGCGACCACGTCAACAGCGACGCCGTCGCCGACGCGGAGATCGGGCTGACCCACAACGCCGGTGGGACGGTCGCGAGTTGCGTCGTCCACGTTCTGGAGGTGGTCCAATGAGCGACGCCAGAAACGAGGGGTTCGACGACTTCCTCGACGCCGCCGAGGACGGCGAGCCGTACTACCTCGAGGGGCCGGAGGGCGACGGATCGCTCCCGCCCCGCCGGATCGACCCCGCAACGGGGAGCCGTGAGTTGGCCGAGAAGCCGCTTCCGGAGACGGGGACGATCGTCACGCACACCCAGACGCACGTCGCCGCCCCCGACTTCGCCGACGATGCGCCGTTCGTCGTGGCTGTCGCGGAGTTCGGCCCGGTGAAAATCACCGGACAGATGCGTGACGTCGACGCGGAGGACGTCGAGATCGGCCAGCCCGTCGAGTTGGGTATCGATCGCTCCGAGACGACCGACGAACGGCTCGTCGTCTTTCGGCCGTCGGAGTAACCGTCCGCCAAGCGCTTATTTGAGGCCGAGATCCACGTCGAAGCTGTTTCCGGGTCGCGGGACGCCCTTCGCTGTGACCGTCTCGCCGGTCATGAACGCCGCCGCGTCGCTGGCGAGGAACTGCACGACGTCGGCGATGTCTTCCGTGTGGCCGATCCGGCGATCGACCGTCTCCCGCGACGGCATCCGCTCCTCCTCGATCCCGAGCGTCTCCGCGACGCCCGGCGTCTGGATCAGCCCCGGCGCGACGCAGTTGACGCGGATCCCCTCGCCGGCCCACTCGACGGCGAGCGTCTCGGTCAACCGGATGATCGCCGCCTTCGAGGCGCCGTAGTGGCTCTCGTTGGGGGCCGGGTGTTGGCCGTTGACGCTCGAGACGTTGATGATAACGCCGCCATCGCCGTCCTCGCCGCGCATCCGGCGGCCGGCCGCCTGCGTACAGTGGAACGTCCCGTGCAGGTTGAGATCGACGATGGCTTTCCAGCCGTTTTCGGAGAGCTCCGAAAACGGCGCGACGAACTCGCCGCCGGCGTTGTTGATCAGGGTGTCGACGCCGCCGAACTCCTCGACGGTCGCCTCGACGAACGCCTCGACTTCCTCGGGTTCCCTGACGTTGCACTCGACGGCGAGGGCAGTGCCGCCGTCCTCGCGGATCCCTTCGGCGACCGGATCGACCCGATCCTGCGAGCGCGAACAGATCGCAACGTTCGCGCCGTCGGCGGCGAAGCGCTCGGCGATCGTTCGCCCGATTCCCCGCGAGCCGCCTGTCACGACGACGTTTCGACCCTCGACTCCGAACTGATCGGTCGGCATGCGTCTACGTCTTCGGGCCGCGTGTATGATTGTATCGGCACCGTCACTCCAGGACAACGAGCGGGTCGCCTTGATCGACCGAGTCACCCGCCGCGACGGCGACTTCGGTCACCGTCCCGCCGGTCTCGGCGACTACGTCGTTCTCCATTTTCATCGCTTCGAGCACACAGATCACGTCGCCCGCGGCCACCGAGTCGCCCTCCTCGACGTTCACTTCGAGGATCGTCCCCTGCATCTCCGCCGCGACCACCTCGCCGTCGGCCGCGATCTCCGCGCCGTCGCCGTCGCCGCCGCCCCGACCGCGCGACGGTCGCTGTGCCGTCGACGATCCGCCGCCACCGGGGAGGGCTGTGAACCCGCCGACATCCTCGAGGCTGACCTCGAAACGCTTGCCGTTGACTTCGACGGTGAACTCCCGCTCGACCGTCTCCTCGTCGTCGTCTTCGGATTCGATCTCCGTTCCCCACCGCTCTTGGGCCGCATCGATCCGCTCGGGGTCGAGACGTTCGTCCAGATACTTCGTCGTGTGTGTGCCCGCGGTGAAGGCCTCGTCGGTGAGCATCAACCGGTGGAACGGGATGATCGTCGGGATCCCCTCGACGTCGTACTCCGCCAGCGCGCGGTCCGAACGGGCGAAACACTCCTCGCGATCCGACGCGCGGACGATGAGCTTTGCGACCATCGAGTCGTAGTCGGTCACGAGGTCGTCGCCCTGCCGGATCGCGTCGTCGACGCGAACGCCGATTCCGCCCGGCGGGTCGTACGTCGTCAGTTCCCCGCCCGTCGCCGGCGAGAACTCCTCGGCGGCGTTCTCGGCGTTGATACGGAACTCGATCGCGTGGCCGTCGAGTTCGACGTCCGATTGGGCGAAGTCGATCTCCTCGCCGGCCGCGATCCGCAGTTGCCACTTGACGATGTCCACGCCGGTCAGTTCCTCGGTGACGCAGTGTTCGACCTGGATTCGGGTGTTGACCTCGAGGAAATAGAAGTTCGCGTCCGGGCCGAGCAACTCGCCGTCCTCGCGGTCTTCCTCCTCGACGAGGAACTCGAAGGTACCGGCGTTGTAGTAGTCGGCCGCGTCAGCCCCGCGCCGGGCCGCGTCGCCGATCTTCTCGCGGAGCGCATCCGAGAGGGCAGGTGAAGGCCCTTCCTCGATGACTTTCTGGTGGCGGCGCTGCAGCGAACAGTCGCGCTCGCCGAGGTGGCGGACGTTACCGTGCCCGTCGGCGAGGATCTGCACTTCGATGTGGCGGGGGTTCTCCAGATAGCGTTCGAGATACACCGAGTCGTTGTCGAAGTACGCCTCGCCCTCGCGCTTTGCCGCGGCGAGTTGGTCCTCGGCCTCCTCGGGTTCGTCGACGATCTTCATGCCGCGACCGCCGCCGCCGCCCTCAGCCTTGATCGCGATCGGGTAGCCGTACTCCTCGCCGAACTCCAGGACCGCCGAGACGCCCTCGACGGGGTCGTTCGTCCCCGGAACGATCGGGACGTCCGCCTCCTGCATCACCGTGCGGGCCTTCGTCTTCTCGCCGGCCTGCTCCATCGAGGTCGACGAGGGACCGACCCACGTGACACCGTCAATCCCTTCGACGGCCGCGGCGAAGGTGGCGTTCTCGGCGAGGAAGCCGTAGCCGGGGTGGATCGCGTCCGCGTCGGCTTTCCGCGCGGCCTCGATCACGGCGTCGTGGTCGAGATACGAGTCGGCCGCGCGTGCGGGCCCGATGTTGTACGCCTCGTCGGCATACCGGACGTGGCCGGCGTGTTTGTCGGCGTCGCTGTACACCGCAACGGTGTCGATACCGAGGTCGTCACAGGCGCGCATCACGCGGACTGCGATCTCCCCCCGGTTCGCGACGAGAACCTTCTCGAACATGTTGTCGGATCGGTCTTGCGGTGAGTACCTTATTCTGTCGATCGATCCCGTCGGTGCGTTCCGGGACGGAGCGCGTTTCGACGCATCGACGAGCACCGATCAGTTCGGACCTCCCGCGTGAGCGGCGATCCGTCTCAGAACCGATCCGTCCGTCCAGCGGCGCTCCAGGCGTCACGCGGCGCGGTGGCGGGCGAGCGGATCCGGCGGCTCTGAAGGGTCTCGATACGGCCGGTAAAGCCCCACGGATCGCGCGTCGGTTCGGCCGCCGTCCCGTCGGCAGCCGCGGCCTCGGCCTCCGCGGCGAGCGTCCGGAAGACGGCGGTGATCGCGGCGACCTCGGCCTCGTCGGCGGCGTCGGGGATGTCGAGTTGCATCGTCACAGCGGGATGTTCCCGTGTTTCTTGTCCGGTTGGTCCTTGCGCTTCGACTCGAGCATTTCGAGGTCGTTGATCAGCCGGGGCCGCGTCTCGGCGGGTTCGAGCACGTCGTCGATGAAGCCGCGCTCGGCGGCGGTAAAGGGGTTCGCGAAGGTGTCTCGGTACTCCTCGATGAGCTGTTCGCGGCGCGCCTCGACGTCGTCGGCGTCCGCCAACTCGTCGCGATAGAGAACGTTGACCGCGCCTTTCGGCCCCATGACGGCGATCTCGGCGGTCGGCCACGCGTAGTTCACGTCGGCTTCGAGGTGTTTCGACGCCATCACGTCGTAGGCCCCGCCGTAGGCCTTCCGGGTGATGACCGTCAAAAGCGGGACCGTCGCCTCGCTGTACGCATAGAGGAGCTTCGCCCCGTGTTTGATGATCCCGTTGTGTTCTTGATCGGTGCCGGGCATGAACCCCGGAACGTCGACGAACGTGACGATCGGGATGTTGAACGCGTCACAGAAACGGACGAACCGGCCGCCTTTCAGCGACGAATCGATGTCGAGGGTGCCGGCGTTGAAGCGGGGTTGGTTCGCGACGATCCCGACCGACCGGCCGTCGAGGCGTCCGAACCCGGTGACGAGGTTTCTGGCGTACGATTCGGCGACCTCGAAGAACGAGCCCTCGTCGACGACGCGGTCGATCACGTCGACGATGTCGTAGGGTTTCTGTGGCTGGTCCGGAACGATCCCTTCGAGTTCGTCGTCGCGGCGCTCGGGGTCGTCCCACGGGTCGACACGCGGGGGATCCTCGACGTTGTTCGAGGGGAGATACGACAGCAGATACCGGATGTCGTCGAGGGCCTCCTTCTCGTCGGCCGCCGAGAACTGCGCGACGCCGGACTCGGCGGTGTGGGTGCTGGCCCCGCCCAGTTCTTCGAAGCCGACCTCCTCGCCGGTGACCGTCTCGATCACGTCGGGGCCGGTGATGAACATGTGGCTCGTGTCCTGCACCATGTAGATGAAGTCGGTGATCGCCGGCGAGTACACCGCGCCGCCGGCGCAGGGACCCATGATCGCCGAAATCTGAGGGACGACGCCGGAGGCCTTCTGGTTCCGGTGGAAGATGTCGGCGTAGCCCGCGAGTGAATCGATCCCCTCCTGAATCCGCGCCCCCGCGGAGTCGTTCAGACCGATGATCGGCGCGCCGGTCTCGATCGCCCGGTCCATCACTTTACAGACTTTTTCCGCGAACGCCTCGCCGAGGGAACCGCCGAACACGGTGAAGTCGTGGGCGAACACGAACACCGTCCGGCCGTCGACCTCGCCGTAGCCCGTGACGACGCCGTCGCCGTAGGGCTGGTCGCCCTCCATCTCGAAGTTCGTACAGCGATGCGTCTTCAACTGGTCGAACTCCTCGAAGGTGCCGTCGTCGAGGAAGTAATCGATCCGCTCGCGGGCGGTCAGCTTTCCCTTTTCGTGTTGTCTCTCGATCCGATCCTCGCCGCCGCCACGCTCGGCGTCGCGCTTTTTTTCGCGTACCTCGTCGATGCTGTCGTCCATTGTCATGGGTCGGTCTTGGTCGGGAAACGGCCAGCAGCGAAAAAGGCGTTCCGCTATCGGGACGGGTCCGGCCGATGGCCCACGGATCGGTGCCGAGCGAAGCCGACACGCACTTACACACACCGCGGTAAAGGAGCGCGTATGCGTCTCATCGCCCACCGCGGATTCCTCTCGGTGAATCCCGAGAACACGATCGAGGCGGCCGAAGCCGCTGCCGCGGTGGCCGATGGAATCGAAATCGACGTCCGGCGGTGCGGGAGCGGCGAACCCGTCGTCATCCACGACGAGACGGTCGATCGAGTGACAGACGGCCACGGGCCAGTCGACGAACACACGCGTTCGGACCTCGACGCGCTGAACGTTCTCGGAACCGGCGCCTGCGTCCCGACGCTCGAGGCGGTCCTACGTGCGATTCCGGACCACGTCGGCGTCAACGTGGAACTCAAAGAACCAGGGATGGAGGCCGACGTCCTCCGGTTGATCGATTCGATCCATCCCCACGGGATCGTCTCGTCGTTCTACCGGGACATCCTCAGGGACTGCCGGGAGATCGACCCGACCGTTCCCCGGGCGTACATCACAAAGGAGGCGGGAACGGACTGCGTCGATATCGCCGAGGAGTTGGGTTGTGAGTTCCTACATCCGTGGATCGAAAGCTGTACCGACGGGACGGTTTCGGCCGCCCACCGGGCCGGAATGAGCGTCACCGCGTGGGCGGCCAAAACGTCCGCAGAGGCGCAAAAAGGGTCCGAACTCGGCGCCGACGGCGTGATCGCCAACAGCCCCGACGTGCTCGACGAGCAGGCGCGCTGATTCCGGGCGTCGCCCTCCCGTTTCGGCCGTCCTTTTGCTGTATCTCTCCGTTCCGCCGTCTTTTCTGCGATCCGTTTCGGTACTACTAACTCCGGGTCGGCCGTTATTTCGGGCGAACCAGATGAAACTTCACGAATACCAAGCAAAGGGCGTGTTCGCCGACGCCGGAATCCCTGTCCCGGACTCGGCGCTCGCTTCGACCGTCGACGACGCGGTCGAGGCCGCCGACGGGATCGGCTACCCCGTCGCGATCAAAGCGCAGGTACAGGTCGGTGGCCGCGGAAAGGCCGGCGGGATCGAACTCGTCGACAACGCCGAGGAAGCCCGCGAGGCGGCCGACGCCATCCTTGGAATGGATCTCAAGGGCCTTCACGTCGACCGCGTGCTCGTCGAGGCGGCCGTGGATTTCGTCGACGAACTCTACGTCGGCGTGACGATGGACCGCACGGAGGGCAGACCCGTCGCGATGGTCTCGACGCGCGGCGGCGTCAACATCGAGGAGGTCGCCGAGTCCGACCCCGACGCGATCGTCCGCGAGCACATCGACCCGGCGTTCGGCATGCACCCCTACCAGGCGCGGAAAGCGGCCTTCGACGCCGGCGTCGACCGCGCGGTCGCCGGCGATGTCGCCTCGATCCTTACGCAGCTGTACCAGCTGTGGGACGACAAGGACGCGACCGAGATCGAGGTCAACCCGCTCATGCTCACGGCCGACGACGAGGTCATCGCGGCGGACGCGGTCATGAACATCGACGAGGACGCGCTGTTCCGTCACCCCGATCTCGCGGAGATGGAAGAGGAAGCCGCGGGCGATGAACTCGAAGCAAAGGCCAACGAGTACGGCTTCGATTACGTCCGGCTCTCCGGGAACGTCGGCATCATCGGCAACGGCGCCGGGCTCGTCATGACGACGCTGGATCTGGTCGACTACTACGGCGGCGAACCCGCGAACTTCCTCGATATCGGCGGCGGCGCGAAGGCCGAGCGCGTGACGAACGCCCTCGACATGGTGTTCTCGGACGACAACGTCGACAGCGTGGTGTTCAACATCTTCGGCGGGATCACCCGCGGCGACGAGGTCGCGAAGGGAATCAACGAGGCCCTCGAAGGGTTCGACGAGATCCCGAAGAAGGTCGTCGTCAGACTCGCCGGGACGAACGCCGAGGAAGGAATGGAGATCCTGAACACGGATCTGGTAACCGTCGAGGAAACGCTCGAGGACGCCGTCCAGCGTGCCGTCGACTACGCCGACGAGGAGGCGAACTGATATGAGTATTCTAGTTGACAACGATACCCGCGTCGTGGTACAGGGGATCACTGGCGGCGAGGGCAAGTTCCACACCGGCCAGATGATCGAGTACGGAACGAACGTCGTCGCGGGCGCGGTGCCCGGACGCGGCGGCCAGGACGTCGACGGGATCCCGGTGTACGACACCGTCCACGAAGCTGCCCGCGAGGAGGACGCCAACGCCTCCGTGGTCTTCGTGCCGCCGGCCTTTGCCGCCGACGCGCTGTTCGAGGCGCTGGACTCGCCGGTCGATCTCGTCGTCGCCATCACCGAGGGCATCCCCCAACAGGACATGGCGAAGGTGTACCGGAAACTGACCGAGACCGACACCCACCTGATCGGCCCGAACTGTCCCGGCCTCATCACCCCGGGCGAGGCGAAACTCGGCATCCTGCCGGGCAACATCTTCGCCGAGGGGAACGTCGGGTTGGTCTCGCGGTCGGGGACGCTCACCTACCAGGTCGTCGACAACCTCACCCAGCGCGGGATCGGTCAGACGACCGCCGTCGGAATCGGCGGCGACCCCATCATCGGGACGGACTTCGTCGGCGCGCTCGAACTGTTCGAAAAGGACCCCGACACCGAGGCCGTCGCGATGTGCGGCGAGATCGGCGGGGAGGACGAGGAGGAGGCCGCCGCGTTCATCGGCGAGTACATGGACACGCCCGTCGCGGCCTTCATCGCGGGCCGAACCGCGCCGCCGGGCAAGCGGATGGGCCACGCCGGAGCCATCGTGTCGGGCTCCGGAACCGGCACCGCCGAGTCGAAGATCGACGCCCTGAACGACGCGGGCGTTCCGGTCGGCAACACGCCGAACGAGGTCGCCGACCACATCGCCGAGTTCCTGTAAGACCCCCCGCTGGCCGAAGCGTTCCTTTCGACGGTCCGTGCCGCCCCGTCGGAAAGCGTATGCGTGTCTTCCCCGTATCGTCCGGAAATGGGAGCATTCAGCATGTACATCCGAGTGAACAGCGACGAGGTCACCGGCCCGGCCGCCGCCGCCGAACTGCTCGAGCGGTACGTCGAGGCGTACGAGTCGGTCACCTACGAGTCGGCGGACATCGACGCCGGAGCCGACCCCGGAGTCATCGTCCCGGAGAACGCGCTCGATATCGACGACATCGACGATTTTGCGGCGATCTTCGAGGAACTCAGGGACTCGCCAGCCGTTCACGACATCAGCCTCTGGGGGCCCGGTTCGAGCCGATTCCCGCTCCGGGTCTATCACCACGCCCTCCGGGGACTCTCGGATCCGGACAGCTACCAGTTCCACGCCATCGACAACCGGGAGACGCTTCTCATCTGCGACAGCCCGCAGGCACTCGATCGGGCCCGCGAGGAGATCGGCCCGGCCGGCCTCGTCGAGGGCGGCGCGGCGAAGTTCTGACGTCGGCCCCGGTCGCCACCGGAGTCAATGCACACTCGATCGCATGACAGCAGCGCGATCGACGCAAAACCCGTACCGGGTTCCGGGAGGAACTAACCATAGTAAGGTATACGATTGAAATTGGCGTGCGACGTAGCATATAAAAAGCATTTACCGTACCGCTGATGTATCTCTCCACGGATACCCCTCAAAAGCAAGCATATGCCAGGAACACTCGCGACGTCGGTGGTCGAATCGTTCGTCATCGGTACGATGATTAACACCGTCGTCGAACTGCTGGATGGAATCGTGCTCACGTATCTCCAGTTTCATCTCGTGTTCACGCTGCCGGTACTGGTGCTTTTGTGGTATCTCGCCCCGTCGTACGCTGCGGTTCGTCGGGGGCGGGCCGCGACCGGGCTAGTTATACTGATCGTCATCGCGTTCGCCTACACGACACCGTGGGGCAGTTACATGATCCAAACGGGGGTCTGGTGGTACGGCGAGAACGCGGTCGCCTGGCGCGCCCTCCATATCCCCCTCGGCGAGTACATGTTCTTCGCAATCCAGACGCTGATGGTGGGATTTTATCTCCACTGGCGAGGGTTCGATCCCACTTATCGAAGCGGTGACTTCGCCCTCGGGCCCGCAGTCGCCGGTGTCATCGTCGGGATCGGGATGCTCGTCGGCGGGCTGTATCTGACCACGCTCGGGGATTCGTTTTTGTACCTGGGTGGGCTGATCGCCTGGGTCGGTCCGGTCGTGGTGATCCAGTGGGCGGTCGGAGCCGGCTATCTGGTTCGGGAGTACCGTCCGTGGATCGAGGCTGCGATCGTTCCATCGGTGTATCTGTGGGTGATCGACCGCATCGCGATCGGGATGGGGACGTGGGTCATCTCCGAGCAGTACACGACCGGACTGTCGGTTC
>CAZOFL010000030.1:0-23777 GCA_964579035.1 uncultured Natronomonas sp.
CCTGTAGCGCCTACGCCTACAGCACCCTCGCGATGGGTGTCGGGCGGACGGATCTGTACTTCGACGTGAGCGTCGCGATCATCCTCGTCGTGACCGGGGGGAACTACTACGAAGGAAAGATCAAGCAGCGAGCGGTGGGCCGGCTCTCGGAGCTGACTCAACGAGAGATATCGGACGCAAGACGCGCCGCTGACGGTGAGATGATCCCCCTTGATGCGGTCGAGGCGGGCGAAAGGCTCCTCGTCCGACCGGGCGAGCGCGTCCCCCTCGACGGCGAGGTGTGTGAGGGACGCGCCGCTGTCGACGAATCGCTCGTGACCGGCGAGTCGGCCCCCGTGAGCAAACGCCCCGGCGATCGGGTCGCCGGCGGGACGGTCGTCACCGACGCGCCCCTCGTCGTCGAGGTCGACGAAACGGTGACGAGCACGCTCGACCGACTCGTCGAGTTGCTCTGGGAGATCCAGAGTTCGACCCCCGGGATCCAGCGGCTGGCCGACCGGCTCGCGACCGTGTTCGTCCCGCTCGTCGTCGTCGCCGCGGCGGCCATCACGGGCTGGATGCTCGTCACGGGGCGTGGGATCGCGGCCGCGCTGTTGCTCGGGTTGACGGTCCTCATCGTCTCGTGTCCGTGTGCACTCGGGCTCGCGACGCCGCTTGCCATCGCCGCCGGAATCAGGACGGCGACCGAGCGAGGGATCGTCATCACGGCCGAGGCAGTGTTCGAGGACGCCCCCGACATCGACACGGTCGCCCTCGATAAGACCGGAACGCTGACCGAAGGATCGATGTCCGTCGTCTCGATCCACGCCGACGCTCGGGAGGAGCTGCTTCGTCGGGCGGCCGCCGTCGAATCGCTGTCGGAACACCCGATCGCCGAAGCGATCGTCGATCGGGCCGAGGAAACTGTCGGTGGGGGGGATCTCCGGACGGCCGCTGAGGGCGGAGCAACGCCCGTCGACCCGGCCGCGTTCGATCGTGACTCGCGGGGGGTTGCGGCCCCTGTCGACGGGGTCGAGACGGTCGTCGGTCACCCGAAGTTCCTCCGCGAGCGTGGGCTCCGGATCGGAGAGCCGTTTCCGGATCGGATCGCCGACGCGAGAACCGCCGGTGACATCCCGGTCGCCGTCGGGTGGGACGGGTCGGTCCGGGGCGTCATTGTGGTCGGTGACACCCCCCGCGACGAGTGGCGGGCGGCCGTCGATACGCTCTCGCGGGACCGCTCGGTCGTCGTCCTGACCGGCGACGAGGGCGCTGCAGCCGACCGGTTCAGGGCAGTCGAGGGGGTCTCGGAAGTTTTCGCGGGCGTCCCGCCGGAGGGGAAAGCCGAGACGATCAGACGACTCCGGACCCGCGGGTCCGTCGCGATGGTCGGGGACGGCAGCAACGACGCCCCGGCGCTCGCGGCGGCCGATCTCGGGATCGCACTCGGGAGCGGGACGCAGTTGGCGAGCGACGCGGCGGACGCGGTGATCGTCGACGACGACCTCCGGTCGGTCCCGGAGACGTTCCGGATCGCCGAACTGACGAACGGGCGGATCCGACAGAACCTCGGGTGGGCGTTCGTCTACAACGGGCTCGCGATCCCGATGGCCACCCTCGGGCTGTTGAACCCCCTTCTGGCCGCCGTCGCGATGGCGACCTCGAGCACGCTCGTCGTCGCGAACTCCGCGCGGGAACTGGGGCCGTTCGGCGGCTAGACCGGTGATCGGATGCTTCCTCGCACCGGTCGTCCGAAAGGTTCTCGGTCGACACTCCCGGGCAGTTGAAACCGACGTGCGTGAGAGGCGGCCGGCAACCGCCCCGCAGGCGGACCGGAGGGGTTCGTCCTCGGCTACCGCCCGGCGAGGACGACGAGAGCGACGCTGTCATCGAGCGCCACCGTGGAGACGTCGCGTTCGCCCTCGAACCGGGCGACATCGCCGGCCGACACGTCGCGTGTCTCGTCGTCGAGGGGCAACTCGATCCGCCCTTCGAGGAGATACAAAGCCGTATGCCGCCCCGGATGGCTGTGCGCTGGGACCGACCCGCCCGCCGGAAGTGTACGTTTGATCGTTTTCGGCTCCTCTCCGGGGAAGACGTCGGCGCGAGGGACGCCGTCGAGGGCCCCCAACGTTCGGATCACGGCCACTGCAAGGCGTCCGGTACTGTGACGTCCATGCGGAGACGTCCCCGGCGGCAGGAAAAAACGACACGCCGGATACGTTTCCGGGAGCCAAGCGTTGCGGTGTCGTTCCCGGCGAGTCCCCGGAAACGATCGCTGAAACGTCTCTTTAGCGTGTTTCTATCGACCGCGTAAAATATGTGTCCCCTCGAAGTTTGTCGCTGATCTCCTCGAGAGACCCGCTGTGGCAATCGTCGCACCGATGCGGCGGTTCGGGGCCGGCGTAAACGGTTTCACACCCCGAACAGGCGAAGAATCGCATCCCGAGCATACAGACCGTTCGGGGACGATCAGAATAAACGGTGTCGGTCCCGCCGCCGCGATGCGGCCGACAGATCGCCGTCTCGAATCGCCGCGGGCCGATAGCGTTCACGCCGCTGATGGGTCAAACGGTGGCCTACAGGGTCCGTTTTCCGAGCGCGCTTGCGACCAGCTCCACCGCGAGTTCCGCGGTTCGGTTGTGGGAGTCGAGAATCGGATTCACCTCGACCACCTCCATCGACCCGCACATGTCCCTGTCGGCGATCAGTTCCATCGCGGTGTGGGCCTCCCGATAGGTGATGCCGCCGTGGACGGGAGTCCCGACGCCGGGGGCATCGTCGGGATCGAGTGCGTCCATGTCGAGGCTGACGTGGAGCCGATCGACTCCTTCCAGCACCGAATCGAGAGCGTCCTCGAGGACCGGACCGATGCCTCGACGGTCGATGTCGCTCATCGTGTATGCGTCGATATCGCTTTCGGCGATCGCCGCCCCCTCACGGTCGTCGAGGTCTCTGAGACCGACCATCGCGACGTTCGCCTCGCGGATGTCTGTCCGTGCCCACTCCATCCCGCCGAAGATCCCCCGACCGAGCATCGCGGCGACGGACATCCCGTGGACGTTCCCGCTCGGGGTCGTTTCCGGCGTGTTGAAATCGCCGTGGGCGTCGATCCAGAGAACGCCGATTTCGCGGTCGCGGCTCACGCCGTTGACCGTCCCGATGGCGATCGAGTGGTCACCGCCCAACACGAGCGGGAACGCGCCCGTTTCGACGGCGTCTTCGACCGCGCTCTCGATACGCCGACAGACCCGCCGCGTCTCGCGGAGGTACTTGGCCGATCCGACAGCAGGGGGTTCGGCGTTCGGATCCCGGCCTTCCAGGCGTGGAACCGGAAGGTCACCCGCGTCATCGACCGGCAGTTCGAGGCCTTCGAGCGCGTCGGCGAGGCCGGCGTACCGGAGTGCGGACGGTCCCATATCGACGCCGCGTCTGTCGGCTCCGAGATCCATCGGCACGCCGATCACTCGCACGTTCATGCGTCGCTGTTCGACGGCAACGAATAAAAACGACCCTCCGGAACCGTTCGCCGAACCACCCCACCGTCGCCTTTAAGTCTGGAACTACCAAACTAGGTGTTATGTCATCGATCGAACTTACCCCCAGTCAGAAGACGATCCTCCAGGAGCTTATCAATCTCTTTCGCGAATCCGAAAGTGCTGTAAAAGGGGAGGATATCGCAAACGAGGTCGACCGAAACCCCGGAACGATCCGAAACCAGATGCAGAGTCTCAAAGCCCTCCAACTCGTCGAGGGCGTTCCCGGACCGAAGGGAGGGTACAAACCGACCGCGACGGCATACGACGCGTTAAAAATCCAGGAGATGGATCAGGCCGCCGACGTGCCGTTCCGTCACAAGGGCGAACTGATCGTAGGGGCAAACGTCCAGGAGATCGACCTGACGAGCGTCCATCATCCCGAACTGTGTCGCGCCGAAATCAAACTGCAGGGTTCGATCTCCGAATTCGAGGAAGGTGACGACATCAGCGTCGGCCCGACGCCGCTCTCGAAACTGCTCATCGAGGGGCAACTCGAAGGGAAAGACGACACCAACAACAGCCTCATTCTCACTATCGACAACATGGTCGCGCCGGCGGGCGACGAGGAACCGCTCCACTGAGGGGTAATAAATACCCGATACAACCGCTTAAATCATTGTATCCGTTCCAACAGGTTTGTATCGGAGCGGAGATGAGTACCCCGTATGACAGACGATGTTGTCGTGCTCGGTTCGGGGTACGCCGGTACCGGCACGATCAAATCTCTCGAATCGGAGCTCAACGGCGAAGCCGACATCACTTGGATCTCGGACGTCGATCACCATCTCGTACTCCACGAGTCTCACCGCTGTATCCGGAACCCGGACGTCAAAGAGAAGGTCACGTTCGATATCGACGAGATCAAAGCGCCCTCGACGCGGTTCGTGCAGGGTCGGGTCGAAGCGGTCGACACCGACGAGCGAGTTATCACGCTGGCTGACGACTCGACGGTCGAATACGACTATCTGCTCGTCGGGTTCGGTTCCAAGACCGCGTTCTTCGGCATCGACGGACTCGAGGAACACTCCCTCACACTCAAAACGCTTCAGGACGTACTCGACATCCACGACGCCGTCACTGAGGCGGCCCGCGAAGCGTCCCGGAACGACCCGGCGCAGGTCGTCGTCGGGGGTGCCGGACTTTCCGGAATCCAATCCGCCGGCGAGATCGCCGAGTTCCGCGACAAATACCGCGCACCGCTCGATATCCATCTGGTCGAAGGGTTGGACAACGTTTTCCCGAACAACGATCCGGTCGTTCAGGCGAAACTCCGCAAGCTCCTCGAAGAGAAAGACGTCGAGATCCACACCGGCGAATTCATCGGCGAGGTCGACGACGGCACGGTCTACATCGGCGACGAAACGGAACTCGCGTACGACGTGTTGCTCTGGACCGGCGGGATCACGGGACAGGATGCGGCCGAACGGACGGATGTCGATCGGGACGAACGGAGCCACCGGTTCCAATCCGCCTCGAACTTCCAGACCTCCGACGAGCGCGTCTTCGCGATCGGCGACGCGGCGCTCATCGACCAGTCCGGACAGGATGAGCCCGCGCCGCCGACGGCGCAGGCTGCCTGGCAGGCCGCCGAAGTCGCCGGTGAGAATCTCGCCCGCGCGGTCCGCGGCCAGCCGCTGAAGGAGTGGGAATACGACGACAAGGGGACGCTCATTTCCGTCGGCAAGAAGGCGGTCGCCCACAACATCAAAGGCGTCCCGGTCGGCACTTTCGGCGGACCCGCCGCGAAGGCGCTCAAGAAGACGGTCGCCGCCCGCTGGATAAACACGGTCACCGGATTCGGGGACGCCGCGAAGGCGTTCCCGGACATGTAAGCAGGATCGGACGGAACGGATCGGGGGCGGCGGACTCCTCCCTCGAGAATTGTTTGTTACCGCTTGAATCCCGCATCCGGCATTTCTAGTACTCCTCCAGCGACAGGCCCGCATGCCACCGGTCGACGCCGGCCCGCTTTTTGATCCGATCCATCTTCGACAGGATCGCAGCCGCCAGCGACGCCGTTTCGGCCGCTTTCCGTTGGCCCTCCGTCCGGAACTCGCCGGTGACGCGGTTGGCATAAACCGTACAAACGGCTCCGGCTCTGAGGCCGTACAGGTTCGCGAGCGTCAGGATGGCGCTCGCCTCCATCTCGAAGTTGAGGACGCCGGCCTCGCGGAGCGCCTCGATACGCTCGTCTGCACCTGCACCCCTGAACCCCTCGAACCCGGGGCGGGACTGGCCGGCGTAAAACGAATCCGTCGAGCAGGTGACGCCGAGGTGGTACTCGTGGCCGAGATACTCGGCGGCACTCACGAGCGCCGTCACGACCTCGCCGTGGGCGCTTGCGGGGTAGTCCTCGCGGACGTACTCGTCGGTCGTTCCTTCCTGTCGGACCGCGCCCGTCGTGATAACGAGATCGCCGACCGCTACCTCCCGTTGGATCGCACCACAGGAACCCACGCGGAGAAACGTCTCGGCGCCGATCCGTGCGAGTTCCTCGACTGCGATCGCGGCCGACGGCGAACCGATTCCGGTCGACGTGACCGCGAGCGGTTCGCCGTCGTACTCGCCGGCTACCGTCCGGTACTCGCGGTGGGACGACAATTCCTCGGCACTCCCCCACAGGTCCGCGATGATCCCGACGCGCTCGGGATCGCCGGGCAACAGGACCGGCCCCTCGATGTCGCCGTTGCGCAACTCGACGTGGTACTGTTCGTCGTCGTTCGGATCCTCGCTCGCGTCCGTCATTCGAGATCAGCCCCCGAGATGGCGTCCGGCAACAGTTCACCGAGCGTGTACACCGCCGGAGTATCACCGCCTTCACAGATGATCCGGAGATCGTCCGCACAGAATTCCGAGAGCGACTGTCGACACATCCCACACGGTGTCACCCCGTCGCGCCGCTCGGAACTGACAGCAATGGAGGCGAAGGACCGGTGGCCGGCCTCGATCGCCTTTGAGAGTGCCAACTCCTCGGCGTGGATGCTGTTCGAGTAATTGGCGTTTTCGATGTTGCATCCGGTGAACACCCCCCCATCGGCGGTCAAAAGCGCCGCGCCGACGTAGTACTCCGAGTAGGGCGCGTACGATCGATCGATGGCGTCCCGGGCGGCCGCGAGGAGTTCGACATCGTCCATAGCGGGCCCTCAACCGCCGGGCGCAAATAGTTGTCTTACGCTACGTCGCGTCGCCGATCGCATCGCGGACGACGTCTTTCACCGACCCGACGAGCGTATCGACGTCGTCGCTTTCGGCGTAGATCCGGACGTATGGCTCCGTCCCACTGGGTCGGACGAGCACCCAGGAGTCGTCCGGGAAGGTCAGCCGAACCCCGTGTTCGGTCGCCACCTCGGCATCCGAGAACGCGGCGGGGAGCCGCGATTCGAGCAGGGACATCGCGGACCCCTTTGTGTCGTCCGAACAGTCGACGCTCGTCTTCCGATAGGGTCGTTCATGCACCGGTGCCCGCAGACCCGGGAGCCCTCTCGAGGCCGCGAGACCGGTCACGACGGCGGCGCTGACGACGGCATCGATCCACGTTCCGAACGCCGGGTGGACGTGCTTCCACGGTTCGGCGGCGAACGCGACGGTTCCGTCGCCGTCCTCGGCAGTCGCGATTCCCTCGTGCAGCGCGCCGAGTCGGACCCGTTCGATCCGGCCGCCGGCGGCCGTCACCCGATCGTCGATCCGACCCGAGGCGTTCGGCGTCGTGACCACGACCGGATCGGACGCGTCGACGGTTCGGGTGTAGTGTTCGGCCACGATCGCCAACACCGTGTCCTCGTGAACGATGTCGCCGTTTGCGTCGACGACGACGATACGGTCGCCGTCACCGTCGTGACCGATCCCGAGATCGAACGCGCCGTCGGCGACGAACGCGCGGAGATCTCTCAGGCTCTCGGGTGTCGGCTTCGACTCCCGGCCGGGGAAGTGTCCGTCGACGTTGGCGTTGAGCGCGACGACGTGTGCACCGAGTTCCCGCAGGACCTGCGGGACTGCGAGCGCCGCGACCCCGTTTCCGCAGTCGACGGCGACCGAAACGCCGTCACAGGAGCCCGCAGTTTGGCGGGCGTACGCGACGACATCGGAGCGATACGTACCCAACACGTCGAGCGTTTCCGAGGTCCCCCATCGGTCCCATTCGACCGGGTTGGCCTGGGCTTCGACGTACTTTTCGATCCGGATTTCGGCGTCCCGATCGTACTCGGTCCCGTCGACGAACAGTTTCAAGCCGTTATCCGACGGCGGGTTGTGGCTCGCTGTGATCATGATTCCTCGCCGGCCACGGCTCGCGTACGCCAGCGCCGGTGTCGGGACCTGCCCGACCCGGCGAACGTCCGCGCCACTGCTTTCGAGCCCCGCTTCCACGGCAGCGGCGATGGCGGTTCCGGTCTCTCGACCGTCGCGGCCGACGACGAATACGTCACCGTCGGCGGCGGCCGCCCGCCCGACGGCCATCGCGAGCGACGGCGTCACGTCGGTCCGTACGTCCCCACGTACACCGGCAGTACCGAACAGATCCATGGATAAACCTCCACGCCGGAGTACTTCAAGGGTTGCGAACAGACAGCGCTCGTATCCGACAGCCCTCGCGCTGTACACCCGCCTCGGCGGGCTGTCGGCGAGTTCTCAGGTCATGGGACCGGTTGTTCCGCCCCCGTATATAAACTCACGTGAGGTCAGGCGTCGGGCGTCGGGTCAGGCGATGTCGCGGCTCGTGTCGATGTCGATCGTCGCCGCGAGATCGAGTTTGATCACGTCCGAGAGCGCCCGCCCACCGCGGAACTTCGGGACTGCGAGACGGTTCTCGACGCGGTCGCCTTTGATCGTCGTGTCGAGTTGGAAGACGACGTCGGCCATGTGTTCGGTCGTGTCCCTGAGCTTCGGGACGCCGTGACCGTCGAGACAGTGTAGCACGGCGAGTCCGCCGGTGTTGTAGATGTGGTTTTGAAGCTCGTTGAGAAAGTTCCGGTACCGCGGCGGGTCGTGTCGCTCGAGCACGTCGACCGGATCGACGATGAGGTTCGACGACTCCGGGAGCGCGGCGACGAGTTTCGAGGCGTTGTCGAGCGGCGCGTCTCCGGTCACGTCCCGGACGGTCGGGTCGCCGGTCATCGTCGGCGCGGATTCGAGGCTGTTCGTGACCGCATCGCTCGTCCGATCCAGGGTGAGATACAGCGTTCCGCGTGCTGCTGTCAGCTCGTATAAAAATAGTTCGGCCTGGCTGGCCGGTGCGGCGGTGAGCGCGACGATGCTGCCGGAGGGAATCCCGCCTTCGAGTTGCCTATCGAGCGCGGAAATCCCCGTCCGGAGGCGTTCGCTCATCGATAATAGGTACCGCTCAAACGTCATTAAACCTTCTGTCGATTCACCCGCCGTGTCGGGACCGTGGGACGGAGGGCCACTCCCACGCGACCGGGTCGGGGGATTCAAGACCGTTCGCATCCCCCTTCCGGTAATGCGCCACGATCATTTGATCAGTGCGAAACAGCTGTCGCGTGGCGACATCGAGTCGGTGCTAGACCGCGCGTCCGAGATCGCGGACGATCCCAGCGTGGTCGCCGGAACGCACACCGACACGCTGTTGGGGCTGCTCTTTTTCGAACCGAGCACCCGCACGAAGATGTCGTTTGACACCGCGATGAAGCGGCTCGGCGGCGGAACCGTCGATATGGGGAGCGTCGACTCCTCGTCGGTCAAGAAGGGCGAGAGCCTCGCCGACACCGTTCGAGTCATCGAGGGGTACGCCGACGCGATCGTCCTCAGACATCCTTCCGAAGGGTCCGCAAAGCTCGCGAGCGAGTTCGTCGATGTTCCGGTCGTCAACGCCGGCGACGGTGCCGGACAGCATCCGACACAGACACTTCTGGATCTGTACACGATCCGTGAAAACGCAGGGCTCGACGACCTGACGATCGGAATCATGGGCGATCTGAAGTACGGCCGGACGGTTCACTCACTCGCCCACGCGCTGACCAACTTCGACGCGAGTCAACACTTCATCAGTCCCGAGAGCCTGCGTCTCCCCCGCAGCGTCCGGTACGACCTCCACGAAGCCGGTGCACAGGTCAGAGAACACACCGATATCGATGACGTCCTCGGGGCGCTCGACGTGCTGTACGTGACCCGGATCCAACGCGAGCGGTTCCCCGACGAGAACGAGTACCGAAAGGTCGCGGGCGAGTACCGAATCGACACCGAAATCCTCGAAGGGGCGAAAGACGAGTTGACGGTGATGCACCCGCTGCCGCGCATCGACGAGATTGCACCGGAGGTCGACGAGACGCGCTACGGGACGTACTTCGAACAGGCACACAACGGCGTCCCGGTCCGGATGGCGCTTTTGGATACGATACTATGACCGACACCGAACTCCGCGTTTCCAAGATCGAGGACGGAACAGTCATCGACCACATCGCCGGCGGGCAGGCGCTCAATGTGCTCGCGATCCTCGGCATCGACGGCAGTTCCGGCGAGGAGGTAAGCGTCGGCATGAACGTCCCATCGGATCGGCTGGGGCGCAAAGACATCGTGAAAGTCGAGGGGCGGGAGCTGAGTCAAAACGAAGTCGACGTCCTGTCGCTCATCGCGCCGGCCGCGACGATAAACATCGTCCGTGATTTCGACGTCGTCGAGAAACACCGTGTGACCCGCCCACAAACCGTCGGGGGCGTTTTGTCGTGTCCGAACGCCAACTGCATTTCGACGGAAAACGAGCCGATCGAATCGCGGTTCGACGTGCTCGAAGACGGCGTGCGGTGTACGTACTGTGAGACGATCATCCACGAATCGATCGCCGCCCACATCAGCGCAACGTAGCCACGCTGGGGGAACACCTATACCCTCGGCCGTTATGATTGTTATTGTATGTCGAAGAAAGCACTCGCCGTCGTGCTCGTCGCGGCGGTCGTCTTGCTGTACGTAACGAAGCGGTAGCGCTCGGGCTACCCGAACAACCCTCCAGCGGGTCACTTTTCGAACGACTTAGGGGCAGCGAGCGACGACACCTACGTATGTACGGCGTCGTCACGCGGAACGAGGAGGAGGCCCGCTGGCCCGACTTCGATCGCAGTTTCTATGAGGTCAAGGACGTTTCCGGCCGTTCCGCCGAACCGATCCCCGAGGCGGTGAGCATGGTCTCCTGTTTCGGCGACAACGCCGCCGCCGAGGAGCGCTCCGAACTCGTCCCCGTGACCCCCGACGGACAGCGCGCCACCCGCGATCGGACGTACTTCGATTGGGCCTATATCTGCCCGACCCACGAGGGGTACCGCGAGGGACTCCTGGAGATCGTCTCCGACTGTGCGGCCGTGAACCCCGACGTTCGTCTCGACGATATCGGCTTCCCGCGCCCCGAGTACTGTTATTGCGATCGCTGCAACCAGCGGTTCGAATCGTGGGTTCGGACCCGTCACGACAACGGGACTGGCCCGGACCCGACCGAAACGACCGTCGAGGACCGGTACGAATGGCGGGCCGACGTCATCACCGACTTCGTCGAGCGGGCAGTCGAGCGGATCCCCGGACGGAGCTACATGACGTTGTATCCCGACCCCTACGGCGACCACCTCTACGAACGGTCGGGGATCGATGTCGACGTACTCGAACCCCACATCGACGAGTTCGTCGTTCCGCTATACGACACCCACTACGGGACGACCTATTGGCTAGAGACGATCGCGAAGGGGTTCCAGAGCCGTCTCGAAACACCGTTCAGCATTGAACTCTACGCGGTGGACGTCGATATCGACAACCTGATACACGCGATGGAGGTCGCAGAGGAGTACGCCGAATCGGTGCTGTTCGGTTACGACGCCTCGAACGCCCGGGCGGCGCTTCGCCGCCGGAGCGCGGACGAACGCGACGGCGTCGAGTGGTGACGGCGTTCACACGACTGTACGCGCCGCGGCGATGAGATCCTCACGGTCGCGAGTGTCTTCCGGTAACCCCCCGGGATCGAACCATCGCGCCGCGCTGATCTCGTCGTCGGGATCGGCGATGGTGGGGGCCGTCGTCTCGGCGGTCGCCTGAAACACCGGGAGGACGCCCCAGGTGTTACACCCTCGACAGCTGATTTCGACGCGATTCAACATCGCGAGCCCGCGGTACGTCGCCTCGACACCGGCTTCCTCGGCGAGTTCGCGTTCGGCCGTCTCGCGGAAGGATTCCGACCCGTCGACGCCGCCGCCGGGGAGAACCCACAGGTCGACTCCTTCGTGGCGGACCAAGAGGAGGTCCCCGTTCTCGCGGTGGACGAGCGTGTGGGCCCCGTACGGTGTCCCGCTGTGGCGGATCCGATCTGCGAGCGTTCGGAACCGATCACGGGAGACGCGTTTCCGGTACGTCCGTTCGAGAGACGCTCCGTCGTAGACCTCGGTCACGCGGTGGTACGCCTGTTCGGCGCGCTGGGTGGCCTCGTCGGCCAGAAACCACAGCCCGTTGACCGCCGTCATCCCTGCTCCGCGCGTTCGGGGTGCGTTGGTGGGCGATCGTCGTGAGGGACGGGATGTCGTATCATACCCACACGTTCGCGGCCACGTCTCAAAAACCGTTCGACAGGGGAAACGACGGGCTTTTTCCGCATCGGCGAAAAGCGAAGGCATGGCATTCGAAAAGGGTGACCGCGTGGTGTTCCACGACAAGCACAGCGATTACGACGGCGAGACGGGCGAGGTCACGCAGGTATCGGAGACGATGTTTGGCGACAACACGTACATCGTCGACTTCGAGGAGGGGCAAGAGGCCGGCATCGCCGAGGAGTCCCTCGAGGCCGCCGCCGAGGACGGGGAAGACGACGAGTGAGACGATGAGCGCCGTCCCGTTCCACTACGTCGATCTCCGGACGTTCTGCTATGCGACGGAGGACGAAAAACGGGTCGAGGCGGCGCTCGGGACGTATCTCCCCGAGGAGGCCGAGCCCGAGCGTGAGGTGACGGAGGGGCACAACGGCGACCGGATCGTAATCCTCTCGGTTCGACTCGAACGCGCCGACGACATCCGGTATGTCCTCTCGAAGCTGACCGAACTCGGGGATTTCGACCGGCTACTCCAGGAACTAGAGGCCCGGATCGACGACAACTGCGCGTTCTACATCGGGCTCGACAAGCAGGCCGCGTTCAACGGCGAGGTCGCGTTCGGGGACGGGCTCATGCTTCGGGGGAAAGTCGAAGCCTACCCCGCAAAGAAAGCGCACGCGATCGAAACGGCGACCGACGCGCTCGAAGCGCTGTCGGCGCGCGCTGAGGCGGAGTGACTCCCCCGGAGGGAAGCAGTCACGATCGGCCGCCGGACGGTCCGCGGAGTTCGGGTACGTGGGTTTTTAACTGAACGCGCCGAACTACCGGGTGTGAGCGAGCCGATTCCGACGGGGTGTGTATCGATCGACACGTTGCTCGGTGGGGGTATCGAACGCGGAATCGTCACTCAACTGTACGGACCGCCGGCCTCCGGGAAGACGAACCTCGCGCTGTCGGCGGCGGGCCGGACCGCCGCGGCGGGGGGGACCGCGCGGTACATCGACACGCAAGGAATCTCGCTGGATCGATTCGAGGCGCTCGCGCGAGCCTCGGCCGACGGCGGAGATCTGGACGCGGTGACGAGTCGCGTCATCGTCTCCGACGCGGTCGATTTCGAGGAACAACGCGAGGCCGTCCGGGACGCGAGCGATCTGGCCGAGCGAACCGATCTGATCGTCCTCGACAGCGCGACCGGGTTCTACAGACTCGAACGTGACGGCGACGACGGCGGGGAGACGCTCCGGACGGTCGCCAAACAGGTCACACACCTGCTCGCGTTGGCGCGTCGACACGACATCGCAGTCCTCATCACGAACCAGGTGTACACCGATCCCGAAAGCGACTCCGGCCGACCGCGCCCGCTCGGGGGGCACACGCTGACTCACTGGTCGGGTGCCGTCATCCGGCTCGAACGGTTCCGTGGGGGGAACCGGCGGGCGACGCTCGAGAAACACCGATCGAAAGCCGCCGGCGAAGCAGCGCGGTTCCGGATCGACGACGCCGGCCTCGAGGCGATCGACGACGGCGTGTAAGGGGCGGCCCCCGGGTGATACGGTATCAGTCCGAGGCGGGTTCGCCACCGCACCCGACACTCGATCGCTTCCTGTCGGCCCGGGACGGCGGGGGATACTGTTCGTCGGCGGGGGACCGAAGCGGGTCGTCCGCTGCCGGCAGCACACATCGTTTCGGTTCCCGGTTGACGTGTTCGTACTGGTCGGGAGCGTTCGCGAGTGGGTGTGCGGGGTTGTCCCCGCTGTCGATCCGGGCCGCCCGAAGCTCGTCGAACCCGGCGATACGGGCCCGGATCCCGCGCCAGTGGTGGGTAGTTCCGCCGGGGAGGCTAAACGGGTGAGGCGGCCGGGAGTCCGGTCCACGTCCGGCGAGGATCGCACGGTTGACGTTCGCGGCCAAGTCGTCGTGATCGACGAGAACGCCGACGCGGGCGGTCCGCGGCGTGCGCGCGGCGAGGACATCGAGCCCCAGATGGAGCGCCCGGTACTCGGCGACGTTGTTGTCCGGGACGGCGTCCGGGAGCGACAGCCTCGCGACGCGCTCGCCGTCGCAAGTTTGGATGACGACGCCCAACCCGCCCTCGCCGCCGGTCCGATACGAACCGTCGGTCGCGATGTAGAAGTCCCGACAGTGCGTCCGCGGCGGGTGTGCGATGTGCGGAGTCGGCGATTCATCGAACAGGTTCCGCAGTACCGGCCGGCTGTAAGCGGCCATACACGCGCTTCGGTCCGGTCTATATATAAATCCACGGCCGGATATCTCGACGGTTCGATACCGGTACGGTTGTGCCGACGCACAAACACCTAAGGTATCGCCACCCCTACGACAAACTGGTAAATGGTCGACTCGACCCAGCTTGCGGAGAGCAAATCAATACACCGAGAGACCGGGAAGACCTTTTATTATGCGACCCGGCTGCTGCCCGAGCGCGTCCGCCATCCGACGTACGTCCTGTACGCGTTCTTCAGGGTCGCTGACGAAGTCGTCGACGACCCAGGGGAGTTGGGTCCGGCCGAGCAACACGACAGACTCATCGAGATCAGGGACGCCGCCCTCGGCAGAGAGCCAACCGACGACCCCGTTTTGACCGCGTTCTCCGAAGTCAGGGAGCGATACGGAATTCCCGACGAGGAGGTCGAGCAGTTCATCGACGCGATGCGGACCGACATCGAAAAATCGCGGTACGAAACGTACGACGAACTGGAGTCGTATATGCGCGGCTCCGCGGCCGCCGTCGGCGTCATGATGACGATCATCATGCGGACCGACGACGACGGATCGGCACTGCCGAAGGCGCGTCGGCTCGGCGAAGCGTTCCAGCTGACGAACTTCCTCCGCGACGTCGGCGAGGACATCGCCGACCGCGACCGCATTTACGTCCCGAAAGAGACGCTCAGCGCCTATGACGCCGATCCGGCCGACATCGAACACCGGCAGTTCACCGAGAATCTCGGCGACGCGATCGAACACGAGATGCGGCGCGCCGAGCGGCTCTACCGTGAGGGCGTCTCCGGAATCAAGTACCTCCCGCCGGACTGTCAGCTTCCCGTCCTCACCGCGGCCGTGCTTTATGCGGACCACCATCGGCTCATCCGCGAACGCGGCTACGATACGGTGACCGAGACGCCGTCGATCAGTACGCTCCGGAAACTCTCGCTTGTCGCACAGACCCGGTGGTACTGGGTGTGGAACAAAGACCCCGAGGCCGTCTTCGCGAAGGTGAGCGAGATCCCAATGGTCGAGGACGACCCGGCGCCGAGGACCCGCCCCGGCGACCCGGTTCCGATGGGGTAGCGCGCTCCGCTTGTTCTTTTGACCGCTACCGCTCGGGGAAGTCGAACCGATCGGTACGCCACAGCGCATACCCCATCGTGAGGGCCAAAGCTGCCGGCACCCAGTTGCCGAAGTAGGCGTTGACGGCGCCCCACAAGATGACGAAACTTATCAGATCATCGAGCATGAACCCACACGTCTCGAGCCGCGAGAGCAGCCCCTCCCGGTCGAACACCGCATCGAGAACGGTGACCGCGACCGTCGCCGACAGCACCCACCCGGCGTAGTTCGTCCACGGAACGTCATAATAAAACCCGCCGCCGTCGTAGGCCCAGAAGCCGAGCGAAACCGCCGCCGGGTCGAGAACGAGGTCCATTCCGACGACGGCGGCGACGACGACCGGAACTCGGACGAGCGCGCGTCGGGCGCGAGTGCCCAACAACAACAGACACAGCAGGTAGGCGTTCACGACGAGCGGGAGGAAAAAAAGCGGAAGCGCGGCCGGGACGTGCCCGGCGAGCATGGGTCCGAGATCGACGCCGTACTCGAAGTGCCCGTACGGATAGCCGGTGAACACGCCGATGAACTCGATCGTGTAGGTGTATCCACAGAGGGCGAGAAGGCCGGCCGCCGCCTTGCGCGTGACGAGCGGCGCGACGCCGGCGATGAGCGGGAGCCGCATCACGGCGACGCCGAACAGGAGAAAGTAGGGGTTGAAGTTCAGCGGTTCAGGCAAAAGCGCCTCCGCGGACGCCAAAAGCGTGATCGCGCCGACGGCCGGAAACACGACCGCGATCGTAAACCGGTTGTCCTCGACCAACTCATCGAGCCTGCGCTCGACGCGCCCCCGAGCCGGCAACTCGACGCTAGCCATACAGCATCACCCAGAGCGCGCCGAGCGTCAGTGCCGTGCCTGCGACGGTGTTGAGCACGGGGAACCACCAGTAGGCCCGGCTCACGTCGACTTCCGAGGCCGCGACGAGCGCGACGAAAACCGGATAGATCCCGAGGACGGCGGCGAAAAATGGATGCACGAGGCCGAACACCACGGCCGCGACGAGCCAACAGAGCCCACAGTACACGTACGTTCGGGACTTACCGAGCGCGGTCGCCGTCGTCTCGATGCCGGCCGACCGGTCGGGACCGATGTCGGGGATGGCGGAGAAGGTGTGCATCCCCATCGTCCACAACCAGCCACCGACGATCGCGGCTGCGGGCGGCGCAGACCCGGCGATCGCGGCGTACGCGATGACGCCCGGAAGCACGTAGAGCCCGTTCGACACCGAGTCGAGAAACGGGGTCGTTTTGAACCGCAGCGGCGGGGCGCTGTACTCGAGGGCCAACACGAGGAACGCGATCATCGCCACGCCGCCGGCAGCCGGGATCATCGGGACGAACACCGCGCCGAGAACGCCCGTCAACGCGACGAGGCCGGGGACGAGACGATCGCCGCGGTACCGGACCTCCCGCTGCTCTTTTTTCGGGTTTTCGACGTCGATGCCCGCGTCGAAGACGTCGTTGACGCCGTATAGAAACACGTTCGCTGGAACGAGGAAGTACGCGAAGAGCGCGATCGCGATCGGCGCGAAAAGCTCCGCCGGCGTCCGGGCGGCGTAAGCGACGCCGACGACAACGGGGCCGGCGAGATACAGCCAAAACCGGGGCCGCGAGAGCCTGAGCAGATACCTCGCCGTGGTTCCTTCGCTCGGCAAGAGTCGATCCAGAACGGGTTGGGTCATGCGATGTCGTCGATGAGGGTGTTGGCGGTGTGTTCGCCGCTTATCAGACACATCGGAACGCCGATTCCGGGCGTGGTGTACGAGCCCGTATAATAGAGTCCGGGGCAGGCCTCAGAGCGGTGCGGCGGTCGGAACAGCGCGGTCTGTCGGAGGGTGTGGGCGAGGCCCAGCGCGGTCCCCTGGATGCTGTTGTACCGGTCAGCGAACTCCGAGACGGAGAACTGCTCTTCGAAGACGATCCGGTCGCGCAACTCGACGCCCGTGTTTTCGGCGATGTCGTCGAGCACGAGATCACGGTACCACGTCCGGACCTCGTCGGTGTCGTCGAGTCCGGGCGCGATGGGGACGAGCGCGAACAGGTTCGAGTGCCCCTCGGGAGCGACGCTGTCGTCGGTTTTCGAGGGAACACAGAGGTAGTAGGCGGGGTCCTCGGGCCAGGCCGGCTCATCGAAGATCTGCTCGAAGTGCGGGTCCCAGTCGGTCGGGAGGACGAGCGTGTGGTGTTCGAGCGGTTCGACGTCGCCCTCGACGCCGAGATACAGGAGAAACGCGGACGGCGAGTAGGTCCTCGAATCCCAGTAGTCGTCATCGTACTGGCGTTCGTGTTCGGGCAGCAGTTCCCGCTCCGTGTGGGCGTAGTCGGCGTTGCTGACGACGAAATCGGCGTCGAACTCGCCGGCCTCGGACTCGACTGTGAACCCGTCGCGTCGGTTGAGTATCTCCGTGGCCTCGGCGTCGGTGACGTACTCGACGCCCAATCCCTCACCCAACTCGACGCAGGCGTCGACGACGGATCGGAGGCCGTTTTCGGGGTAGTAGACGCCCATGTTGAAATCCACGTGACTCATCATGTTGTATATCGCGGGCGTGTTCGTCGGCGCGCCGCCGAGGAACACGAGCGTGTACTGCATGATCTGGCGGAGTTTCGGGTTCTCGAAGTAGCCGGCGACGTAGTCGTCCATCGTTCCGAGCAACTGGAGGCCGATCGGTGCCGCCCGCATCACGTCGAGGTCGATCCAGTCCCGTATTCGGGGGCGGTCCTCGTAGATGAACTTCTCCATCGCGACCCCGTAGTGCTCCTCGGAGGTCTCGAGGTACTCGTCGAGGGCGTCCCCGGCCCCCTGTTCATACGATTCGAACAGGTCGTACATCTCCCCGCGATCCGAGGTTACGTCGGCGGTATCGCCGTCTTTGAAGAAGATCCGGTAGTGGGGATCGAGCGCTTCGAGATCGTAGAAATCGCTCGGTTCGCGGCCGAAATGCCCGAAGAATCGCTCGAAGACGTCGGGCATCAGATACCAGGAGGGCCCCATATCGAAGCGGAACCCGTCGGCCTCGAGCACCGACGCACGCCCGCCGAGGCCCTCGTTCTTTTCTACGACCGTGACGTCGAGACCCGCATCGGCGAGATAACACGCCGAGGAAAGGCCGCCGAATCCGGACCCGACGACCACGACTGAGGGCGACTGTGACATATTCCCCTGTAGGGCACGAGCCCACATTAAAACGTGTGTGGTGGAAAATACCACGGGGAAACGACCTTGCCGCCCCCGGCCGAAGGGTCCGTATGGATACAGCAGTCGTGACGGGTGCCTCCCGCGGGATCGGTCGTGCGATCGCGGAGACGTTCGCAGAACACGGCGTCCACGTCGTCGCATGCGCCAGGGACGGCGATGCTCTTGCGGAGATCGACGCGACCGGGGTGTCGGTGACGCCCGTTCGTGCGGACGTCCGCGACGAGTTCGACGTCGAGCGGCTCATGGAAACCGCCGCGCGGGCGGGTGAAACCGCCGGCATCGACAGCGTCGTCGCGAACGCTGGCGTGTACCACGGCTCACCGGGGGCGACGGCAATAGAGGACGCTTCCTACTCCGTGTTCGACGACACGCTTCGGACGAACGTCCGTGGAGTGTTCGCCACCGTTCGGGAGGCGATCCCGCATCTGACCTCCGAGGCGCGGGTGCTCGTCCCCTCGGGTCGGATCGCCCGGGACGCGATGGCCGGCTACGGCGCGTATGCGGTCTCGAAGGCCGGCGCCGAGGCCCTCGTCCGGCAGTTCGCCGCCGAAACCGAGTGGCCGGTCGGAATCATCGATCCCGGCCAGGTCGAAACCGAACTGACCGGATTCGCGAAGGGGCGGTCCCCGGACGACGTCGCGCCGATGTTCTGGTGGGCGGCGACGGCGGCCGATCCCGAAACACTGGACGGAAACGTCGTCGGCCTCCGGGAGTGGAAGAGCGCGACGCGGTGATCGCCCGGTCACTGCGGACAGTTTACGATCGGTCAGTGGGCGGTTTATCGCCCGGTTAGCGGGCGGCTTGTCGCCCCGCCGGTAACGATAAATATTTGTTAAGATCAATTTCTTATAATTTTATTTATATTTACGTGGAGCTTACCTCAGGATCGACGCGTAGTAAAGAAGCTCGTTTTTTAAATATGTTGGCCCGGAAGAGCACATATTTTATACACTTCCGGATTTCCGGTGTAATTTATTTATTCATACCATTGCCAACGTATCCCGATGAGACCACGACTATCCGTATTTCAGAACAAGTTTGAATTCAAATATAGCTTTATTTTTGATATATCTTGTCGTGAATAACACCAACGCAAGTGTAGACGATAACAACACACAGGAGACCGTGTCGCACGTATACTTTCTTCCGTCGATCGCTTCGTGGGTTTATAACCAGTTCCGAACCGAGTCCTCGGACGAACCGTCCGTAGGGACAGTACTCGATCGTGTCCGGATTTACGGGTTCCATCCCATCGAGCCGGACTCGCGATCGACCGCAGCGAAGTGGTCGCGGTCGGCACATCACGTCCGGGGGGCTGCCCGGTCGTCTTCCGATCAGATATCGGAGACCCGTCTGTACTCGTCGGACAGCGCTGCGGCGTCCTCGGGCAGCAAGGCGACGACGAGATACTCGCTGAACCCCTCGACGTACTCGATGAGGGCGGCGATCCGATCGGAGTCGATCGCCTCAAGCGAGTCCAGAAGCATAAACGGCGCGGTCTCGTACACCTCGTGGGCCAGATACCCCGCCAGCGCGAAGACGAGGCCGGTTACCTCGCGTTCGCTCTCGCTGAGGTGGTCGATCGTGTCCTCGTAGGTCACCCCGCTGTCGGTCTGGCGGACGATGTGGAGCTCGAAGACGCTCTTTGTCACCTTGCGTCGGCCCTCCCGGACCTCCCGCTCGACACGTTCGAGCCAGATCCGTTCGAGGTTGCTGTACCCCAGGATCTCGAGAACCGACTCCATGTGTTCATTGAACCCCTCTATCGCCTGCGCCTCGATGCGGTCGATCTTCGTTCGGAGATCCTCGATCTCGGCCGTCAGTTCCTCGTGGCGGCGTTCGAGTTCGGAGGCCTCGTCGAGGCGATCCTCGATCCGTGTGATCTCGGCTTCGACGTCCTCGAGGCTCCCTTCGAGTCGGCCGAGTTCGTACTCGTGTTGGTTCGCTTTCTTGTGGACGTCGAGGATCTCCTCGTAGCTGTCGTCCTCCAGGTCCTCGATCTCGGCTTCGAGCTCCTCGATCTCGGTCCGGAGCGTCTCGCGGCGGCCGGTGAGCCGTTCGATCGCCGACTCGCTCCGGTCGAGTTCGGTTTCGAGCGTCGATCGCTGGCGCTGCAGCTCTTCGCGCCGGCGCTGTTTGTCCTCCAGTTCGCGGACTTCGTCGGTCAACTCGTCGAGTTCGTCCTCGATGTCGCGGATCTCACCGAGTTTCCCTTGGCTGAGTTCCTGCAGTCGATCGACCGTCGTTTCGATCTGGTCGTGTGGAACGTCGCTGCCACAGGTCCAACAGGTGACTGTCTCGTCCGGAAGAAGTTCGTCGGTGAGTTTCCCGTCGCCGTTTTCGGGCGATTCGAGCGCATCGAGGAGGTCGTCGTCTTCCCCGTCGAGCATGTCCTGGTTAAACCGGATGACACTTTGGACCTCGTTGATTTCGGACTCCAGCTCGCGTTTCTGCGAGCGGAGGCGATCGATCCGGGACTCCAACTCGTCGATCTCGCCGACCGGGGCCTCGGGAAGCCCATCGAACTCGTGTTCGATCTCTCGCTTCCGTGCCCGCGTCGATTCGAGGCTCTCCCGCTCGGTTTCCAGCTCGTAACGGATGTCCTCGAGCTCCGAACGCTTCGAGCGGAGTTCCGCGAGCCGATCCTCCAGTTCGGCTTTCTCGTCGCGCGTCTGTTCGACGTTTGCATCCCTCGCCTCGAGTTCGGCCTCCGTTTCCGCTAGTTGGGATTTCGCCGACTCGATGTCGTCCTGCAGCCGGCTCCGCTCCTCTTCCAGCGCAGGAAGGCGGTCCTTCAGCCTCTCCAGTTCCTCGAGTTGCTCCTCAACTTCGGCCCGTTTCCGCTGGTGTCGTTCGATCCGCCGCTGGATCTCATCGGTGTCGACCGGTCGCATAATGAGATCGCGCAGATCGTCGTCGGTTGCGACGGCGCGACGCGCTTCGTTGGACTCGAGAAGAAACGAGAAAAGCTCCGCGAGGGTCGGATCCTCGAGGTACGGCTCCCCATCCGTAGTGATCGTCGATCCCTGTCTGGTGAACTCCCGGCTGTACGTTTCGCCGCCGATCGTCAACTCGACGCCGGCGCTGTCGGCGTCGCCTTTCATCGACACGTCGTCGCTTCCGAGGGCCGCCATGATCGCCTGGAGCAGTGACGTACGGTTCGTCGCGTTCTCACCCGCAAGAATCGTCACCCCGGGCGTAAACTCGATCGACGTGTCGTCGATCCCGCCGATGTTCCGGACGGACAGTCGCGCCTCCCCCACAGTTTGCTTCGCACTCATAGAGTAGCCTTTCACGGCTCGGAAAATAAATATGGTGAAACGCCGGGGACGCCGGACGCCACCGCCGCGAACCCGCCGTCGGCCGAACAGAAGGGATTAAGAAACACCGGGCGCTCCGTCCAATATGAGCAACAACGAGGCCAGTTCCGCGTCCGGCCGCGGGCGGCGGAGCAAGGTCGTCCGGCTCATCGAGGAGTACAACCTCGAGGAGTTGGGGGCCGAACTGGAGCGGCTCTGGACCGCCGAGGAAAACAGACGAAGCCTGCGACAGCTGGCGACGTATTTCAACCAGCAACTCCTCCAGCGTGCGCTCGAGGACGCGGACGTACGTCCCCTCGGCGGCGAGGTCGAAAACATCTATCGGCTGTTGACAGACGACTCAAGCGGTGCCGACGGGACCCGAATCCGTCGCCGTTTGGAGCGCGATGGCCTCGACGTCGAAGCCCTCGAAGACGACTTCGTCACGTACCAGGCGATCAGAACGTATCTCAAAAAACATCGCGGTGCCGAATACACCCCCGACGAGACTGATCCCCTCGAGCGCGAGACGACGAACATCCAACAGCTCCGCGGCCGGGTCGACTCCGTCACGGAGGGTAAACTCGAACAGCTCCGATCGGCCGGTCACCTCGAGTTGGGCGAGTTCCGGACGCTGGTCGACATCCGGGTCGTCTGCGAGGACTGCAACACGCAGTTCGACGCCGTGGAACTGCTCGAACGGGGCGGTTGTAACTGCTCGGAGTGATGGAACTGTCGCCCGGGTCGGCGCCTCGACCGGAGTGCCAATTTCGATAACAGTCCTAAACGTGTTAGGATGTACCGAAGCGACCCGTCGGCATCGACCGTTCCGGAATCGACATCGAAACACAGTTGTATACTAATAAATGTTATATATCGGATAGATAGTCATATATATTTCATATTGCACTCAGTAGAATATTTTTCTCGGGACCATCGTTCCGCGGTGAACGGCCGCAAAATAACGTTTCCACAATCGGCAACGATATAGGTACCACGCGCCGCTTTACGATAATTCGGGCATCTCTACCGTCTTTGACCCCGTAATCGTAACAACGGAACCTTCCCCGAATTCGGTGGCGGTCGTTCCGGCCGGCCGGAAACTGACTGTTCGGGGGACGGTGTTGATCGGGTCTCTGTGTTTCTGTTGGCCGATAGTATGCGTATAGTGTTATATATCTCGTACTGGTATTTAATCAAAGGTTAGATCCAACCGGAAGCTTCGGCCGAGCGTAAAGAATACCCCAGGTTTATTCCGCCGTTACCCGTCGTCGGGGGTATGGAATGTTCGCTCCCGGAGAGTCCCTCGGCGTATCTCGACGCGCTTTACGAGGAGTACGACGGGTTCGACATCCAACAGACGACCATCGGTGTCGACCGTGAGGAGTTCGAGGTCATCGCAAACCGGCCGGACGGGATCGCAGTCCGGGTCAGGATCGAAGGCGATGGGGGAGTGGTTGCGCTCCCCGACGGCGACGGCTGGGTGCTTCCCGGTGGCATCGTCGACGCGACTCCCGACCGCGAGACGGTCGCACGCTTCGTCGGACGGTGGACCGGCATCCGAGCCGAAATCGAAGAACTCGAGCAGGTCTCGCTCGTGTGTCTGCAGTGTGAACCGGACGGAACGGAGTTGTGGACCGCTTCGGCAGTGATGTCGGCGACAGCGATGGGCGGCACGCCAAAGGCCGGTGCCGTCTGGCGCGACCCGGAGACGCCGGTCGCCGTCCCCTCGCTGTAGGGGGCCCCGGCAGTGAACTACCCCTGCCTACTCGCCTGCTTCGCAGGCTCCTTGAGGCAGGGGCTTCCTGATTCAACGACGCGACTTGCAGACACGGAAACCGAGTCCACAGAGGTCGCAGTCTCCACAGGCGTTCGAAAATCGCTGTGCGATTTTCGCAGCCCATCA
>CAZOFL010000031.1:0-23325 GCA_964579035.1 uncultured Natronomonas sp.
AGGCGGCCCATCCGAGCTGGTCGAGGTCGTCACGAACCTGTCGCTGGTTCGTGATGGTGGCCTCGAAGGTTCGGATGGTTCGACTCATTCCTGGCTTCATAACTGGTTATGGACGCTGTTTTGTTAATAGCGTCGGTTGGCGTGGAATATCCGGTCTCGTCATCGACGATGGGTTGTGTAGGAATTGTCGGCTGTATCCCCGCCCTGAAGGGCGGGGTTTTAGCCTTGAGACATCGATAACCTTGCCTCCGGTTTCGTCAGGGATGCCCACGACGCCGACCCCCTCGACGCCATCGTGTTCAAGAGTCACATAACAAGTCATTCATAATGATACAGTCATTCGAAATGAAAGCGTTTGGGGGGTCTACGACATCGTGTTTAGCTACTCGAGTTCGCACGTTAGACGAACCCGCGTTCAATCTGGTGCATTGGATTGTCGATGCTTGGGTTTAGGTTGTTGAGTTCCCAAGAGAGAATGTCATGAGCGCTTTCGCGGAAGGATTGTTTGATGATGTTACGAAGAGATGTAATCCCCACAAAACGGTTTTGAAACGGTCATAGGACAGTCGTACCGACGACACGCGACTGATATACGGAGCTTACTTCCACGAGTAGCATCGGCCGCCCGGCCGTTCGTCGACCGGAGTGTTTCGTACGCGGCACAGCGACGGTCGATCGCGGCCAGCGTGCTCGGAGACGGCGCGTTTCCGGGTATCCACAACGTATGCTTGAAATAACTATATCCTCGCTTTCCGAGGGGGACTACGAATGCCAGTAACTGTCACCGCCGGCGTGGGGGGGCAGCCACGGAGCGGTCGATCGATCGATCGCACACACCTCGCGGTTCGCCCAAAACCGGTCACGTCCCGATTCGGGACGCGCGTCAAACGGTGGGTCTAATCCGGTGGACGACTCCCGGTACTCGTTGGCTGCGGTCGCGTTCCTCTGTGTGCTCGCTATCGGTATGTCCGCGACGACCCTCGAATCGACGGTGACGACGGACCCCGCCGACGAGATCGACGTCGACTGGGATCGGGTACCGATCGGGCAGGATACCGCGGCCGACCTCCGGGATGACATCCAAGGCGACCAGTCGGACGACGACGAGTCGGTCGGCACCGAAGGCGGCGGCGATCCGTCGAGCCAGAATGAGGCTACCGATACGGGGACGGGCGAAGCGGGAACGTCGCCGAGATCGGACCTGTGGCTGGCGCTTCTCGCGGTGCTTCGAGTTCTGATACCGGGCCTCGGTGTGTTGCTGCTTGCGGCTGTCGCCTATCGGTACCGCGACCGCCTCCTCGGACACATCGGACAGGAACCGACAGCCGGTCGCCAGGAGCCGGTAGAGGAGGGTTCGTGGCCGACGCGTGACCCGTCGACGGAGGTCGACCGGGCGTGGGTGACGATGGTCAAACGCGTCGGCCCCGAACAGCCGGGGACGATGACGCCGGCCGAGTGCGCGAAGGCCGCGCGTGAGGCGGGGCTCGACGAGGAGGGCGTCGCGCTCGTTACGAGCGCGTTCAAACGCGTCCACTACGGCGGCGAGTCGCCGGAAGCCCTCGCCGAGTCCGCACGAACCGGCCGACAACGCTTGAAGACGGACGCGGAACCGACCGAAGGGGCGGGTACCGACGGCTCGACCCGGGGGGCGCACACGTGAACGGGACACCCGCGGAACGATCCGCCCTCGGCTCGGTGGTCCGGGTGTCGCTTTTGATCGCCGGGCTTGGGCTGTTCGGTATCGGGTTACTCGTCGCCTTCGACCCGGATGCGGCTGACTCACCGCTGGGAGCCGCACTCGTCGCGACGGTCGGGAGCGACTACTTCGTGATCGCACTCGTTGGACTCACCGCCGGCTGGCTCGCACTCGTTGTCGTGGTGTGGCGGCGGCTGAGCGGTGTCGACGAGGCGTCCCCGGTGGTCGTCGAAGACGTGGAATCGGCACCGTATCCCGGGGCATCCTTCGAGCGCGCATCCGGCTCCATCATCGATCGGTCCGGATCGTCGACGCGAGACCGACTACGGGAGGCGGCGGTCCGATCGCTCGTTCGAACCCACCGCGAGTCGCGTGAGGCGGCCGAACGCCGGATCGACGACGGCACGTGGACGGACGATCCGGTCGCGGCCGCGTTCCTGGCCGACGATGGGGGCGTGCGCACCCAAATAAAACGGCTCGCCAACGGGGGCGGAACGTTCAAATCGACGGTCGAGCGAACGGTCGATGCGATCGCGTCGATCGAAACGGATGGCGTCGCTCGCGACCGAACGTCGGATCGAGCTAGCGACGGTGGTGACGGATGACAACGACACGCTGGACGCGCCGGTGGCGGGGCATCGTCGCCGTTGTGCTCGTCGCGCTTGCGGTTGGCGTGCTCACGAAACGGCCGTCGCTCCTGCTCGTGGCCGCGACCGGGATCGTTTTCGCGGCGTATCCGGAGCTTACGTCCCCGCCCGCACCCGACGTCTCCATAGAACGGCAACTGGTCCCCGAATCCCCCTCGGCCGACGACGTCGTCGCGGTGCGGGTGACGCTCCGAAACGACGGCTCCGAGGCGCTGTACGATCTCAGAGCCATCGATGGGGTTCCGCCGATGCTTGCCGTCAACGAGGGCTCGCCACGCGTCGCGACGGCGCTGCGACCGGGCGAGGAGACCACCATCGAGTACTCCGTTCGTGCCAAACCGGGCATCCACCGATTCGGGTCGACAACCGTCATCGCCCGGGACGTCAGCGGCGCCACGGAAGTCGAGACGACCGTCGTCTCGGAGACGGTCATCGAGTGCGGTACCGGGGCGACGGCGGTCCCGCTTCGGGGGCTGACCCGGAACCGAACCGGCCAACTCGTCACGGATCGGGGCGGTCGTGGGCTCGAGTTCCACCGGATCGCGGAGTACGAACGCGGCGATCCCGTAGGGCGCATCGACTGGCGACGGTTCGCCCGGACCCGGGAACTCACTACGGTCGAGTTTCGGGAGGAACGTCTCGCCGAAGTGGTCCTCTGCGTGGACGCTCGACCGAGCGCTTATCGGGCGACATCTCCGGATGAGCCCCATGCGGTCGCCTACGGTGTCGACTCGGCGATGCGTATCGCGGAGACGTTGTTCACGGCGGAACACCGCGTCGGCCTGGCGACGCTCGGCCCCGATCCGTGCTGGCTGTCGCCCGGATCGGGGCCGGATCACGAGGACCGGTTCCGACGGCTTCTGTCGACGCATCCGTCGCTTTCGATGCGACCGCCCGGTGGTGACGCCTCCGATCAGCCAGCGAAGACGCGGGGCGATCAGGGGCGGCAGGGTTCGACGCTTCGCGCCCGACTCGACGGCGGAACGCAACTGTTTCTGTTGACGCCGCTGTGTGACGACGGCGCCGCCCGTACCGCACAGACGCTCGCCGAGGCTGGCCACGCCGTGACGGTCCTCAGCCCGGACGTGACGGCGGGGGCGACCGCGGGCGCACGGCTGGCGCGCATCGAACGGCAAAACCGGATCCAAACGCTTCACAGCGTGGGAATCCCGGCGGTCGATTGGGACCCTGACGAGCGACTCGAAGCGGCTCTGGCGGCCGTCGAACGGTGGGGTCCCTGATGGGGGCGACGCCGACCGCAGCCTCGAGGTTCCGCAGCCGGCCCGCTCGGGTGAGCAGCGCGTTTGCTGTCGCACTCGGGGCCGTCTCCGTGGCACTCGTCGCGGACGGACCGCTCCAACGCCGGATCCTCGCCGTCGCGGTCGTCGGCGTCGCCGCTTTTTTCGGCGGTGGGTTGGTGTGGCGACACGATCGTTCGGTCGCCGCCGGCGTCGTCGCCGGTTCCGTCGCGGTCGTCGGCACCCTCCTCCTCGTCGCCGCGCTGGGGCTCGCTCTCACGTGGCCGCCGCGGTACGTCGACCGGGTCGTGCTCCTCCCCGGCCTCGCGGGACTGTGGGTGCTCGCCGCCGGACTCGTTCCCCTTCGCGTCGGCTCCGAACGATCCTTCGTCGATGCCGGCACCGGACTGGTGTTTCTCACGGTGCTCGCCGGCGGCGTGGTCCAGTCCGCGCCGTTGCGGGGGCTGTTGCTTGCCGGCGTGTTGGCCATCGTCGCGTGGGACGTCGCCGAGAACGCGGTTTCGCTCGGCAATCACGTCGGCGTCGCGGCCGTGACCGATCGGGCGGAGGCCGTTCACGCCGCCGCGAGCATCGCGGTCGGTGCCGCCGCCGTCGCGGTCGTCACGCTCGTCAACGCGCTGAACATCGATGGCCTCCCGATCGTCGGGCTTGTGGCGCTGCTCATCGCGGGAGTCGTTCTAGTGTTGTTGTACAACCGTTAAGCGGGCGTTTTCCGCCCGTCTACCGCTGTCTCTGCTCCTGTAATCGGAAGACACCGCTACGTCGTCGACAGCTGCGGGACGTCGGTTCGATCGAGGATGTCCCCGATAACGGCCGACGGCTCGACCCGATCGACCCGGGCGTCAGTCGTCAGAATCAGTCGGTGGGAAAGCACCTGTGGCGCGAGGTCCTTGACGTCGGACGGCGTCGCGTACGACCGACCTCGCACGACCGCCAGCGTCCGAACCGCCTCGAAAAACCGCTGGACGCCGCGCGGGGAGACGCCGGACTCGACGCGTTCGTCGACGCGCGTCTCGCGGGCCACAGTCAACAGGTAGCGCCGGACGGGGTCCTCGACTCGGACTCGCTCCGGGGACGTTCGGAGTTCCGCGACGAGTTCCGGGGTCGCCACCTGACTGACCGACGGCGACTTGTCGTGACGGGACGCCCGCCGATCGAGCAGTTCCATCTCACCGTCGAAACCCGGATAGCCGAGGCTCGTCTTGATCATAAACCGGTCCCGCTGTGCCGCCGGCAACTCGAAGGTGCCGTCCATCTCGACGGGGTTTTGGGTCGCCAACACGACGAACGGGTCCGGAAGCTGGTGGGTCGACCCGTCGACAGTCACCTGCCCTTCCTCCATCGCCTCCAGCAGCGCGGCCTGGGTCTTCGGCGGCGCGCGGTTGATCTCGTCCGCGAGTACCACGTTCGCGAACACCGGGCCGGGCTGGAACTCGAACTCGCCGGAGCGCTCGTCGAAGACGTTCGAGCCGGTGACGTCACTCGGGAGTAGATCCGGCGTAAACTGGATCCGCGAGAACGAGAGCCCGAGAACGCCGGCCATCGATCCGGCCGTCAACGTCTTTCCGGTTCCCGGCACGTCTTCGAGGAGAACGTGCCCATCAGCGAGAATACCGACGAGCATCGTCCGCAACACCGAGCGATCGACGATGACGGCGCTTCCTACTTCATCGAGTATCGACGTACACCGCGCGCTGACCTCCGTCGGCTCCATACCACAACTCCACACCCCAGACCCGAATTGTTATGCCCATCCTACCTTTCAACAGCGTGAGAGTCCCGCCGCTCACGGCGCGGAGGATGTCACAACGGCGCTTCCGAACGCGTCACCCGGGTTCGAACTCGCTCCGTATACCGACCGCCGAAAAGACGACGCCGCAGCTAGTTGGTCATCTCGACGCCGGTGATCTCGAAGCGCGCGCCGCCCGCCTCGCTTTCCGCCAAGTCGATTTCCCAGCCGTGGGCTTCGACGATTTCCTTGACGATCGCAAGCCCGAACCCGGTTCCGTCAGGCGACATCGAGCGGCCCGGTTCGAAGACGTCCTCGTGCATATCCTCCGGAATCCCCTCCCCGTCGTCGGCGATGTAGAACCCGTCGTCGCCGAGATCGCCGAGCACGACTGTGACGCCCTCGCCGCCGTGATCGACCGCGTTACACAGGAGGTTCTCGATGACCCGGCGCAGACGCTGGCGGTCGGCCTCGATTCCGAGCTGTTCCGGCTCGATCGAGAGCGTCACGTCGTCCGCCTCGATCGAGCCCCACCACCGTTCGACGGCGTCCGCCAGATCGACCGGCTCGGTTTCGTCGACGACCTGGCCCTCCCGGGCGAGCGTCAACGTCGCGTCGATGATGTCGTCCATCCGTTCGAGGGCGTCGCCGATCGGCTGAAGATGATCGCTGTCGCACTCCTCCTGTGCCATCTCGAGTCTGGCATCGGCGACCGTAATCGGGGTCTGAAGGTCGTGGGAGACGATGCTCGCGAACTCGTCGAGGCGTTCGGTTTTCGCTTCGAGTTGGCGTTCACGCTCCTTTCGATCGGAGATGTCCCGGCTGTTCATCAGGAACCCGTCGGTTCCCGTTTCCGCCCGGTTGCTGGCGACCGACTCGATCCAGGTCCAAGAGCCGTCGGCGCGGCGGACCCGGCACTCGAAGCTCTCTCTGGCCTCCGTGTCGGTATCGACGAGCGCCCGGAACCCCGCCGTGATGCGGTCGCGGTCCTCCGGGTGAACGAGTTCGGACGCCGGTTCGCCGACCAGCGCGTCCTGTTCGTATCCGAGGACGTGCTCGATCGCGGGGCTGTTGTACTGGATGGTCCCGTCGGCTTCGAGAATCGTGATGATGTCGGGGGAGTGTCTGACGAACGACTGGAAGCGGTCGTTCAGTTGCTCGAGCTCCTGTTTCCGTCTGCGCAACGAGAGGCGGGCACGGCGCTTCTCGACTGCATCGACCAACCGGGACGTCAAAAGCGAGTAGTGGTCCGATCCCCGCCGTTTTCTGATGTAGTCGGTCACCCCGGCCGAGATCGCGTCGCTCGCAACCGCCTCGTCGCCCTCTCCGGTCAAAAGCACGAACGGAACCTCGCCGTGCTCCTCGCGGATGGTTTCGAGGAACTCGAGGCCGTCCGTCCCGGGCATCCCGTAGCCCGAGACGACACAGTCGAAGCGGCCGTTCTGAAGCGCCTCCAACCCATCCGCTGCGTTGGTGGCTTTTCGAGCGTCGAAGCGATCGTCCTCGCGTTCGAGCATGGCCGCGATCGTGTCGGCGAACTCCGGATCGTCGTCGACGACGAGCACTCGAATCGCTGCCTCCGTCACGTTCATACGTCCACCCGATGGTTGACTCGGATTTGTCCCCACATTCCCGCCTAACTCTACGGCTATCAAACATAAAAATCATGCCCACCGCTGTGGCGTTTCGACGCCGGTCGAACCCGGTTCGATCGAGCGGTTTTCGAACTCGAACGCCGAGTTCGCCCGAACATATAAGTAAGGTACTAACCGGCGGCGGAACTCCGTCGATCGTTGGAGCAAAGCGGCAGGCCGCCAGGTGGCTGCGACGGTGTTGATGATTTTTTATCTTCAACACGGCAATATTTTACCTATTCAATGGGGTTTAAGCACATACAGCAAAAATATTCTTCAATTCATGCCTTCGAACGCGAAGCGTTATGGCTGGGCGGCTGTGATGGGCGTGTTGGTCCTCCTCGCGATTCCGTGGTTTCTGTGGGGCATCGACCGCGTCGTTTTCGGGCTCCCGGTCTGGCTGTGGTGGCACGTCGGGTGGATGGCGCTCGCCTCGCTCGTTTTCCGGCTGTTCACCCAACAGGGATGGGGTGTGTGGATCGTCGATTCGGCGGGTGAGACCCCATGAGCGCGACCCTCCAGATCGGCATCGTCGTCGGGTACCTGCTCGTCGCCCTCGGTGTCGGCCTCGCTGCCTACCGAGTGACGGACCGCGTCGCCGAGGACTTCTATCTGGCGAGTCGGACGTTCGGGACCGTCGTGTTGCTTTTTACCGTCTTCGCGACGCTTCTGTCGGCGTTCACCTTTTTTGGCGGTCCGGACACCGCCTACGCGTTCGGCCCCGAGTGGATCCTCGTGATGGGGCTTATGGACGGGATCATCTTCGCTCTCCTGTGGTACGTCGTCGGCTACAAACAGTGGCTCCTCGGGCAACGCTTCGGCTACGTCACGCTGGGTGAACTGCTCGGCGATCGGTTCGGATCACAGCGGATTCGCGCGCTCGTCGCCCTCGTCTCGCTGTTTTGGCTTTTCCCGTACGTCATGCTCCAGCAGATCGGGGCGGGTGGGGCGTTGGCGGCCCTGACCGACGGGGCAGTGCCCTTCGCCGCCGGAGCGACGCTGATAACGGCGTTCATGATCGTCTACGTCGTGTTGGCGGGGATGCGCGGAATCGCCTGGACGGACACGCTACAGGGTGCCTTCATGCTGTTTGCGGTCTGGGTCGCGCTGCTTTGGGTGCTCGTCGCCGTCGATGGCGGGATCGGCACGATCAACGCCGGACTCGAAGCGACGAACCCCGGGTTCCTCGCGTTGGGCAGCGACTTTTATACACCGGGCACGATGCTCACGTTCGCCATCTCGATCGCCTTCGGTGTCGCGATGTTTCCACAGGTCAACCAGCGGTTCTTCGCGGCGTCCTCCGAGACCGTCCTGAAGCGCTCGTTCGCGCTGTGGCCCGTGTTGGTGCTGTTGTTGTTCGTCCCGGCGTTCCTCCTCGGGAGTTGGGCCCGGGGGCTCGGCCTCGAAGCCGACGTGGCAGCGGGCGAGAGCATCCTCCCGATTCTCCTCGGTGAATTCACCCCGGCGTGGTTCGCCGCCCTCGTTATCGCCGGCGCGATCGCCGCCATGATGTCCTCCTCGGACTCGATGCTGCTCTCGGGATCGTCGTATTTCACCCGCGATATCTACCGTCCCATCGTGGACGACGGCATCACCGAGGCGCGGGAAGACCTGCTCGGTCGGGTCGGTGTCGCGGTTTTCGCGATCGGGGCCCTGGCTGCCAGCGTCTGGGCGGAGGCGGAGGCGTTCGGGGCGGCCACGGTCGGCTCGATACTCGTCGAGATCGGGGATCTGGCCTTCGGTGGGTTCGCGCAGTTGGCGCTTCCGGTCATACTCGCGTTGTACTGGCGGCGAACCACCGGCACGGGGATCGCAGCCGGCATCCTCGGATCGCAGGTACTCTACATCTCGTTTAATTTCCTGCCGGAGACCGCCGTCGGTTCCACCGTCCTGTTCTCCGACGCGTATTTCGGTTGGGGGATCTCGATCTACTGTATGCTCGTCGGACTCCTCACGACGGTGGTAGTCTCGGCGGTTACCGACGCTCGGCCGGCCGCGAACGTCGACGGCCACTTCGGGTTGCGCACCGGCTGACACCGGGACGACTCTTGACGGAACTGTCGGTTCGGCACCCGAGGACGGCCCGCCCTCGACCGTCCGGGCCGATCGTCCTACTCCTGCGAGGAACTTCCGGGTTCCGGAACGAGAGTCACCGGGACGCCGCACTCGTTCAGCAGCCGATCCTCGACCCGTCTACCCGTGGCTCGATCGAAGAGCGACGACAGTCCGTGGCCGAGAACGACCAGGTCGACGTTCCGGTCGGTGGCCTCCTTGACGATTCCGTTGCGGACGTTCGATTTCGACAGTTTCGGCAGCCGTTCGACGACCGATTCGATCTCGAATGCCTGTTTGGCACCTTTCGAGACGATCTCGTGGGCCGCGATGTCGGCCGGCTGATCCGACGGATCGTCGGTGAAGTTGATTGCGGTGACGGTGACCCGCTCGTCGGTGCCGTGCGCTTCGATCAGGTATCTGAGCGCTCCCTCACCGGACGGAGCGACACGGAACGGAAAGAGGATCCGCATATCGGGGGTATCCGGCGCTCGGATATATTACTTCCCCCGACTCCGACGCCGCGGGAACCGCTCAGTCGTCGGCGACCGCGACCGCCTCGCCGTGGTTCACCTCGTCGCCGAGTAGATCCATGAAGCCGGCCAGCCACTCCGGGTGATCCGGCCACGCCTGCGCCGTGACCAGATTGCGGTCGGTGACGACGCCATCGACCCACGAACAGCCCGCTGACTCGCATTCGGCCCGAACAGCCGGATACGACGTCATTTCGTAGCCCTCCAACACTCCCGCGGCCGCGAGGATCTGTGGGCCGTGACACAGCGTTGCGACCGGCTTCTCGGCCTCGAAGAAGTGCCGGACCGCCTCGAGCACCTCGTCGTGAGTCCGGAGATACTCCGGGGCGCGTCCGCCGGGAACACACAGCGCGTCGTAATCGCCCGGATCGACCTCGGCCATCGTGGCGTTCAACTCGAAGTCGTGGCCGCGCGATTCCATGTACGTCTGGTCGCCCCGGAAGTCGTGGATCGCGGTCTTGACAGTCTCGCCGGCCTCCTTCTGCGGGCAGACGGCGTGGACCTCGTGGCCGACTGCCTCGAGCGCCTGAAACGGCACCATGATCTCGTAGTCCTCCCCGAAGTCGCCGACGATCATCAGAATTGCCTTGCTCATTGGTACCACTACTTACACTTCGGTGGCGAGCAACATAACACCACGCATACGTCGGAATCCGAACGTGTCCGTCGGTCCGGAGGTGGCATGACGCGGCTTCGAGCGGATCGCGGTCCGTAACGGCCACCGGAGACAGCAGAACCTTGATACTCACCGGTTTCGGTGTACCGATATTCAGATATGAACGCTAGTCAGGAGCCGATCCGGGTGCTCCACGTCGACGACGACCCCGCATTTGCGGAGTTAACCGCGGCGTTCCTGGAACGCGAAAGCGACCGGATTAGTGTCGAGATCGCGACGGATGTCGACGAGGGGTTGGACTGCCTCGCCGACACGGACGTCGACTGCGTCGTCTCGGACTACGAAATGCCCAGGACGGACGGCATCGAGTTCCTCGAATCGGTCCGGGAATCCGACCCGACGCTCCCGTTCATCCTCTTTACCGGAAAAGGAAGCGAGGCCGTCGCGGCCGACGCGGTCGCCGCGGACGTCTCCGGGTATCTCCAGAAAGGCGACACGGAGACGTTCAAACTGCTCCGAAGCCGGATCGAAAACGAGGTCGAGGATCACCGGGTTTCGACCGGCTACCGCGAGTACGAGACCGTCGTCGAGTCGCTTACCGACCCGGTCTACGTCCTCGACGAGGAGGGGCGTTTTACGCGCGTCAACGGGGCGTTTCTCGAACTCACGGGCTACGACGAATCGACGGTCATCGGCAGTGACCCCTCGCTGATCAAATCACCGGAGACGCTCGAACGGGCCGAAAAACACCTCGGGGAAATACTCTCGGCGGACGCGCCCGACGGCACGCTCATCGAAATCGAGATCGAAACCGCCGACGGTCGAACGGTCCCGTGTGAGGATCACATCGGCGTCATCCCGTTCGAGGGCGAACGTTTCGATGGCTCCGTCGGAGTGTTGCGCGATATCTCCGATCGCCGACGCGCGGAGACGTACCGCCACAAGCTGTACGACCTCATGGAGTCGGCGGACGCCGACCTCGACGAAACCGTCCGTGAAATTCTGACGCTGGGGTGTGAACGCCTCGGGACGGCGGACGGGAAGTTCGTCCGAACCGACTCGGAGACGAACACTCACGAAACGATCGTCACTGCCTTCGATACTACCCAGGACGGCAGGATCGCCGACCTCTCGAAGACGTACTGCCGCCGGGTGGTCAACACCGGCAGTACCGCCGCGTTCCACGACGCCGCGGCGTCCGGCTGGGACGACGACCCCGCCGTCGCCGAGTACGGCCACGCGTGTTATGCGGGCGCGGAGGTGACCGCCGACGGCGAACAGTACGGGACAGTCTGCTTTTTCGGTCCCGAACCGCGCTCGGACGGATTCAGCGACGCCGAACTGACGTTCGTCGAGATGATCGCTCGGGCTGTCAGCCAGTTGCTCGAACGTCGACAGGCGACCGAGCGCGCCGAACGCCGAACCGAAACTCTCGACCGGATCCATACGATCGTCTCGGATCCGGACCGGAGCCACGACGAGCGGCTCCACGGGCTCTTGGAACTCGGGCGCGGCGTGCTCGGCATGAAGCGTGCCGCCGTCTCCCGAGTCAGCGGCGATTCGTACCGCTTCGAGGCGGTCAGCGCGCCGGACGATATGGTCGAGGCCGGCGACGTGTTGCCGCTGTCGAAAACCGGCTGTGAGTGGACGATCGTGAACGGGGAGACGCAGGCTGCAGCGCGGTTCGAAGGCGACAAGCGATACCACGACCACCCGATCCGCACCGAGTTCGGCTTCGAGTGTTACATCGGGGCGTTGCTCTACCGCGAGGGCGACGAGCGGGGAACGCTCTGTTTCCTTGATCCGTCGAGCCGTGACCGGTCCTTTTCGGGGTGGGAGCGGACGTTCGTCGAAACGACGAGCCAGTGGATCAGATACCTGCTTGAGGAACGCGACCAGCAGGCGGTGGTCGAGGCCGAGCGCGACCGCCTCGGGGAGTTCGCAAGCACCGTCTCCCACGACCTCCGGGGACCGCTGTCGGTGGCCAGCGGCCAGTTGGAACTCGCCGCCGGGGACTGCACCTGCGACGCGGTCGCGGACCGACACGCCGAAGCCGAACAGGCGCTTTCACGGATGAAGGAACTGATCGACGACACGCTGGAACTCCCAGCGGAGGGTCGTTCGATCGGTCCGACGGAACCGACCGCCCTCGACGACGCGGCGGAGACGGCATGGAGGACCGTCGGGGCCGACACGGCGACCTTTCGGACACGGGGCGAGTTGCCCACGATCGAGGCCGACTCGGATCAGTTGGGCCAGTTGCTCGAAACCCTGTTCCGAAACAGCGTCCAACACGGCGGCTCGGACGCGACCGTCGAACTCGGGGCGATTGAGGGGCCCGCCCCCGGCTTCTACGTCACGAACGACGGCCCCGGACTCGCGGAGTCGGGGTGTGCGGGCCCCTTCGAGTACGGCGGCACCTCCACGGACGGCGGTACCGGCGTCGGATTGGCGATCGTCGACCGGATCGCCGACGCACACGGCTGGGAGGTTTCGACCGTCGAGCGCGCCGATGGCGCGCGTTTCGACATTACCGGCGTCGAGACCGTCGACTGACCGGCCACCCGCGGGGCGGTCGATGCCGAAACCGGTGTTTTTATTCCCGCCCGCCGTTGGCTCGCGTATGCAAACCCACATCGTCCCGGTCGGCTTCGATTACGACCGGCTCATCGCGCCGCTCGTGAGGGATCAACTCGACGTGGATCGAGTCGTCCTCCTCGAGGGTGCGGTCGGCAGCGAGGCAAACGTCGAGTACTCCCGGAACCTCGCGAGCAAACTGCAGAAGGATTTCACGAACCTGCTCGGGGCCGAAACGGAGGAGTACGTTGTCGAGGACGTCTACGACTACGACGCGGCCTTCGAGCAGGCTTACGACCTGATAAACGGCGAGTTGGACACCGGCAGCGAGGTGTGGGTCAACGTCTCGGCGATGCCGCGGACGGTCTCGTTTGCCTTCGCGACCGCCGCCCACTCGATCATGGTCGAACGAGAGGGCGACAGGGACCGGATCCACACGTACTACACCGTCCCGGAGAAGTATCTCGAAACCGAACTCGCCGAGGAGCTTCGCAACCAGTGTGCGCTTTTGACAGCGATCCGCGACGATGAGGTCGACGACGACCGGATCACAGAGCGTCTCGACGCCGGTCGTGAACTACTGGAGGAGTTCGACGAGCGCGGCACCACGATCGGCGCAAAACAGTTCGGCGACGGCCACATCATCGAACTCCCGGTCGCCTCCTTCTCGAACGTCAAACCCTTCGAGGAACTCATCCTCTTTACGCTCGGCGAACACGAGGAGTTCGAGTCGGTCTCCGAACTCGCGAGCACGCTCGCTCGCGAACTCGGCGAGGAGTACACCGACTCGTTCCGGTCGAAAGTGATCTACAACGTCGACCGGCTCGGCCCCGGCGGCAAGGGGTACATCGAACAGGAAGCACACGGGAAATCCCACCGGACCCGGCTCTCGCGGATCGGCGAACTGTGGGTTCGCTCCCACGCGGACGATTCGGATAATAACTAGCGTGGCCCCCGGCGGATCGGTACCGAGCGCTCGCCCGACCGTGGGTGAGCCACGCTCGGCTGGTGATGTCGCCGAGCGCGCCGCCGAAGCGGAGTGTCTCACTCGTCAGTTCTGTTCGCCGCCGAGACGGTAGCGGTACGGCTGATCTCTGATCACTTCGATGGCTGCGGTTTCGGCTTCGGCCTCCCGTCCCAGCACCGTCGCGACCCGGTGGGCACTGTCGAACTCCTCACCGTGGGCCTCGAGCAGGTCGAGAATCTCCCGGGCGGTCAGCGGCTCGTCGGGGTCGGCCTCAGAGAGCACGGATCGGATGCGCTCGAACTCACCGCGGCGTATGCGCATGTTCTTACACATGGCCTCTCGTATCATAAGTATCCGTCAGACAAATGTCATACGCGCGATTCCAAAACCCCGGGCGTCTGCACCCGGTTCGGGTGTCGGACACCGGCTGGATCACACCGGCGCGTCGAACTCGGATTCGAACTCCCGCTGTTGGCGGTACTGCTCGACGAACGCCTCGATATCGAACTCCCGCATCTGGCGTTCGAACCGTTCGGCCGTCGCCTCGTCGCCGTGGCTTACGGCGTGTTCCATTAGTTCGACGAGGAGTTCGACGATTATTTCGTGGAGCCGTCGGGCGTCGAAGTCGGCGACCCAACACAGCGCGTACCCGACCCGGCCGTCGTCGGAGACGTCCGAGGCGGCGATCTCGTCGGGGAACTCCTCGAGCACCATCCCCATGACGTGTGCGGTGCCGAACTCGGGAAACTCGTCGTCGGTTTCGATACTTTCGATCAACAGATCGACGATCGCCTCCGGGACGAACCGCGAAACCGGATGGGCGTCGACAACGACGGCGTGGCGGTCACCACACGCACAGTCGAGTTCTCTAAGCCCCATGTCCAGGTCGACGGGTCGGACCGCCTCCCCACAGGGCAACTCGAGTCGGTCGTCGTCGCCCGGAACGCGCGGCGTTGGCATTGGTTTCCTTCGGCGTCGGGATCGGTTAAACGCAGCGTTCGCTTACCGTGAGAGGTCGTCGGGACCGAGCGCCGCGTCGTAGGGGTCTTTTTCCTCTTCGACGTCCGGTTCGGCAGCTGGCTGGTTCGTGTCAATCTGGACGTACGCGCGTGTCGCGACTGCCGCGCCGAACGCGGCCAACAGTCCACCGACGACCGCCGCGATGGCCGTCCCGGCCGTTGTCGAGAAAATCCCGAGAACCGTCGCACTAACTTCCTCGAGCCGTGAGATGATCACGAGGGCCGCACCGACGAGGAACACCTCGATCCGGTTGCCCTTCGTCGCCCGCCAGGAATCGGCCATCGCCTGGACGAAATTCCGGTCATTGAGCGCGATCTCCTGTCTGAGGAAATAAAACAGGACGGCGAGGATGATCCCCGGTAGGAGGAAAAACAGCGAACCCAGGACGATGAGCCCCCAGACGACGATCCCGCCGACGAACCCGTTCAGCGTCGCGAGCAGGATGTTGTCGGTGACGACAGCGCTGTCCACCGCTTCGGAGTCATCGGCCGCGAAGACGCGGACGGCGACGATCGATACGGCTTCGGCGACGAGTGCCGTGAGGAGCAACGCCCCGGCAGCGACGCCGGCCGACACGCCGAGCGCGAGCGGGGCGGTCGCTCTGACTTCCTCGAGCGCCGTCTCGAACTCCGCGACCGTCTCGTCGTACTCGGCCTGTTCGAGCCCCAAATCGGCGGGTGAGGCGGTCTGAAACGCCGACAGGGCCGCTTCGAAACCAGCGACGAGGAGCGATTGGAACAGTACAGTCGTCAGGAGGGCGATACCGGTAAAAGCCGCGGCCAAGAGCAAGCCGTTTTTGCCGGCCGTGCGGGACGCTCCTTCGCGGAACGCCCGACCAATGTCGATACCCATACTCCGTCCGCCGGCCGCCGTCCTCTTAAGGGTAGCCGAATCCCGTCGGCCGCCGGCCGCCCGACCCTCCGATCAGGGCCAGTCGTCGCGGCGTTCGACCTCGCTTTCCTCGTCCTCCGCTTCGGTCTCGAGCGCCCACCCGGCCGCCTCGGCGGCCGATTCGATCGGGAGGAACTCCCACCCGACAGCCGCGGCCAACGCCTCATCTTCCTCGCCGCTTCCGATAAAGACGTGTCGATCCGTCTGGAATTGGCTTTTGACGTTGTCGAGGCTCTCCTCGCGCCCCCGCGGCCCGGAGAAGAAGTCCTGTCTGATCCGGTTTTTCCGCGTGAAGTTCGTCACCACGTACGTCGGCTTCTCGGAGATGACGCCGACGTACTCACTCCACGAGCGGGCGTCGGAGAACACCGCCTCGGGGTCGGCGAGTTCTTTGAGCGCTTCCAACTCGAACGCGAGCGTCATGTCTGATGAGCCGCCGCCGTCCATACGGTAACGGGGGAGGGGCCGGGAGAAAACACTTTGGAATCGGGCCGACCCCCCGAGGCCCCCGATCCGATCACTCGGCGGTCGCGGGGTCCTCGAAGGCCTCGACGTCGACGCCCTGCTCCAACAACAGGTCCGTCATGCCGGAGACGTCGAGTTGCTTGCGGGCGAGTTTCTTCAACACCGACTGCGCCGAGAGGTCGCCGATGAGCACGCCGCCGATAACGCGGCCGTTCTTCAGGGCGACGCGTCGCCACGTCCCGTCGTCGTACTTCTTTTCGACCGAGTCGTCGCCGCGGGTCGGGTGGCCAAACGAGAGGAAGGGGAAATCGAAGTGTGTGATCGAGTACGACGACACCCACCTGAACTCCGCTTCCGGGCCGTCGGCGACCATGTTTTGGCCCGCGATCGATCCCTGTTCTTTCGCCGATCCCCACGCACCGTTTTGGGCGCGGTCGCCGAGGATGACGTCGTGAAACTGGGTAATGTCGCCCGCGGCGTAGACGTCGTCGACGTTCGTCCGCATGTACTCGTCGGTGATGATGCCGCCGTCGGTCCCGATCCCGCTGCCCCGGAGGAACTCGGTGTTGAAGTTTAGCCCGATCGCGATGCCGGCGAACTCCGCCTCGTAGCGGTCGCCGTTCGGATCGACCGCCGCGGTGACGTGGCCATCCTCGTCGGTCTCGAAGCGGTCGACGCCCGAATCGAACACCGGTGTGACCCCGATCTCCTCCAGTGCGTCGTGGATGATCCCCGCTCCTTCCTCCGAGAGCGCATAGCGCCACCATGACTCGCCTCGCATCAGGTAGTGTGCATCGACGTTCTGTGCGCCACAGATGGCGGCGAGGTCGATACCCAAAAGCCCCGCGCCGACCACGACGCCGTGTTCGGCTTCCTCGGCGTTTCGTTTGATCGCCCGTGCGTCCTCGAACGTCCAGAAGTGGTGGACGCCCTCGGCGTCGCTGTTCTCGACCGGGAGCTGTGTCGGCGTCCCGCCGGTCGCAACGAGGAGTTTGTCGTACTCGATGGTGTCTCCCCCGTGGGTGTACACCTCGTAGGCGTCGGTGTCGATACCGGTGACGACGGTGTTGAGGCGCAGTTCGATCTCGCGGTCGTCGTACCACTCGGGGTCATGGATCGACACCGGTGCCTCGGGGAGTTTGCCCTTGGCGAACTCCTTGATCAGAATGCGGTTGTACAGGGCCTCCCCCTCCTCCGTGAGAACGGTGATTTCGGCGTCCGGATCGGCCTCCCGGATCGTTTCGGCCGCCGAGGCTCCGGCGATGCCGTCACCAACAATGACGTGGGACGCACACATACGATGCGATAGGCCATCCGGGTTAATGTGAATTGCCATATCGGCTTTCGGAACGGTCAGACGCTCGGTATCGGTTTCGAACGCTCGGTCGCTTCCAGGAACCGATCGCTCGGCCGCCCGCGCGCCGCCCTCGGTCGGCCTTCCGGGGTGGAGGCCACCGCTCGTCGACCCGTTCCGCTTGCAGGGCCTTCAATACGGCTCGTTCCGTAGTGGTGGACATGAAGCTTCATCAAAACCCCCGCCATTGGGCGTCGAAGAAGGCGCTCACCACGCCCGGGATCCAAGACGTCGCCCGCTACGGTCTGGTCAAGATGCACACGAAGATCTTCCTCGGGAAAGCCGAGGAGGGCCGCCGCGAGGAACGCCGCGATCACCTCGACTCGTTCTTCGATGCGACGATGGACAGCTACGTCGCCGCGCTCGAAGCCGGATACTCGGAGGCGGAAGCCAGAGAGATCACGCACATCCAGGCGAACTTCGATTTCTTCAACCACGGCTGGACGGAGATGATGGAGATCCCGGGCGAGGAACTGGAGGCCCACTACCGCCGATACGAGGCGTTTTTCACCGGCTTTGAGATCACTATCGACGACCCACTCGGCGCGTTCGCCCCGGCCGAGGGCGTCGCGTCCGCGCCGCCGACGCCCGAGAAACTGGAGGGCTCCGAGTACGAGAACGCGATCGCCGGGTTCGCCGACGACGTGTACGTCGAGACCGGCGACGGCGAGACCGTCGTCGGGGGCGACACCGAGGAGCCCGAATCGGTCGATCCACGGCAGTCACCGGGCGTCGACGAGGAAGAGTCCAGAGGCGCGAGCTAACGGATCGAGAGGCGATCGGTCCCCGAACGAGGCAGGTCGCCGATCGAGTATCATTCCCACCCGCTCGGACCGATACCGAGTCTCATCACGACCGGTCGATACGCGAACGCGATGAGCAAAACGATCACGAACTCCGCCCAGAAGCCGATATCGCCCGCCGCGGACCGAATTACCGCGAGGGCTCCGAAGACTAAAATCAGCATTGCGACGTAATGGGGGACCAGTTCCCGCAGTTGATCGATATCCATACGCCGTGTTATGCGAGTGAGTTCATTAACGCTCCCCCGAGACCTGCCCTCCTACCCTTCGATTTCCACGGACCTTGCTAACACTTATCAGGAAGCGATGCGTTGGGTGTCATCCATGTCGACAGGAACCGACGACTCACGAAAGGGGTATGCGATTTTTCTCGAAGAGATCACCGACTGGGAGCAGTATCTAAACGAGTACCTTCCGCCGGCGGGTGAAACCGTCGACGAATACGGCGGCGAACTGACCGTCTGGAACGACGACCCCGAGGTGATCGAAGGCGAGTGGGACCACAACATGACGGTTGTCGTCGAGTTCCCGTCAGTCGAGGACGCTCGGGGTTGGTACAACGATCCCGAATATCAGGAGATAATGTCACTCCGACACGAGGCCTGTGAGTACGCACACGCCATCATTACCTCGGAGTTTTCGGAGGCAGATCTCCCCGGGTGATCGGCCCCGGCGATTCGGCCGTGGGTGCGCTCCCCGGTTTTTCCCGATCCCCGTAGCCTTTTGCTCACCCCCGTCGAGGTGGCCGTATGAACCGCGGGCAGGCGTTCCTCCTCATCGTAATCGGCCTCGTCTCGGTTGTCACGTTTCTCATCGTCGCCCCCTTCTTCGAGTACGTGGTCGCCTCGCTGATCCTGGCGTACGTCCTGCATCCGCTTCATTCTCGCTTGGAGGGACGGATCGGCGGGATCGCCTCCGCGATCACGCTCATCTCCGTGACGATCGCGGCGATCATCGCCCCGCTGACGTACATCCTCTGGGTGTTCGTCGGCGACCTCCGGGACATCGCGGCCGGCACGACCGGCCTCGACACGGCGGCGATCGAGCTATGGGTCTCGGAGTTCGCCGGTGACGACATCGAGGTCGAACTCACACAGTTGCTCTCGACGGCCGGCGACCAGCTGATACGGGTTCTGTTCGGCGGCTACACCGGCGTGTTCACCTTCGCGTTGCAGGCGTCGCTCGGAACCGCGCTCATGCTTTTTCTCGTCTACTACCTCCTCCGGGAGGGCCCCGAGTTCGTCGCGTGGGGACGGGACACCATCCCGCTGCCGCCGCACGTCACCGACGATCTGCTCTCGAAGATCGACGCGACGACGTGGGGGGTCGTCATCGGTCACATCTCGGTCGCCTTCCTGCAGGCGTTCGTGGCCGGCGTCGGCCTGTGGGTGGCGGGTATTCCCAACGTCGTTTTCTGGACGTTCGTGATGGCCGTGCTCGCGCTGTTGCCGCTCATCGGCGCGTTCTTGGTGTGGGGGCCGGCCGCGGCGTATCTGTTCGTCATCGACGAGGTGACCGCTGCCGTCGCCCTCGCGATCTACGGTATCGCCGTTGTCAGCATGGTTGACAACTACGTGCGCCCGATCCTCATCGACCAGCAAGCCCATCTCAACCCGGGCGTCATCCTCGTCGGCGTCTTCGGCGGGGTGTACGCGATCGGGTTTACCGGCCTGTTCGTCGGTCCGATCGCGATCGGCGTGTTGGCGGCGACACTGGATACGTTCCGAAAGGAGTACGACCGGATCTGATCGACGGCCACGGTATCGGCTAACGGGAGAGTGAACCGCCTCGTCTTCCGTTCGAATCAAAAAACTCGTCCAACTGTGTACGCAACGGCGACCTTGCCCCTCTCTGTCCGTACAGTACACCCATAATATCGGACGTAATTTCGTGAAGATCTGAACCGCCAAACTCCCAAAACTACGCGGTAGAGATTTTTTCGACGGGGCTGCGATTCACGTAGTTACGTCCGACAAAATCATTGATCGAAAAGGTAAACGTGACATTGTCCGCGGTTCCGTTTGCGAACAATCGATCAACTGCATCATCGTCAATGTAGTCATTCAGGGGTATGCGACCGGATGCTGACAGGCAGGAGGCAAACGTCTTCGATGGACGCGAATAATCTCGATGACGGCGATACTTGATCATGTGGCTCCCCGATCGTACGCTCTCTCGACGATGGTTTCCGTCCCGCCGATCCCAACGTCATCAGATCCCCGGGTTCGGTGAAGCGATCCGGCGGGAGATGGGAAGCGATCCGACACGAGTGTTGTGTGAGATACGCGTCTTGCATCCGGCACCTGTTTGCTATCCGGATAGCGGACTCTCAACAGCGCCTCCGTCTCACTCCAGGGCCCGATCGGCCGCCGCATACCCCGCCTCGACCGCGCCGTTGAGGCTTCGTTCGGGGTACTGTGCCCGCGATGCCATCCCGGCGTAGTAGACGCCCGGATACCCCGCGGGGCCGAGATCGTAGGGCACGACCATGTCGAGATAGCCGCGTTCGTACACCGGGGCAGTCTTGTGGTTCCGCGAAATCCGAACGTCGGTGACTACCTCCCGGTCGAATGCGGGAAACAGCGACTCGATGCCCTCGAGCCACAGCGACTCGAGTTCGTCGTCGTCGAGTCGCCACAGCTCGTCCTCGGGGTCCTGGAGGTAACTCGCAACGTACAGCAGATGCTCGCCCCCGTAGCGCTCGGGCGGAACGAAGTTGGTGTGCTCGATGAGCGCCCCGAACGGCGCGTCGTCGGCGACGTTCAACCAGTAGGTGTCGAGCAGCTGTTCCTCCATCGAGACGAGCGCACAGACGGAGCCCTGAAAGTCGATCCCGCACTCGTAGCCGATCAACGACTCCAGTACGTCCGGCATCGTCGCCACGACGACCGCGTCGACGTCGTGTCGACTCAGCGTTTCGGTATCGTCTCCCGGTCGACGCCGGATGGTTAGGGACTCGACAGACCGCTGTTGGGTATCCGCCGCGTCGCCACTCGAAAAGGATAGCTCCGTCGCGGCGGTTCGGGTTTCGATCCGGTCGCGCCCGACCGCCTCGAGGAGCGCGTCGACGAGGACGCCGAACCCGCCGTCGATGTATCCGAGTACTTCCCCCCGGAGGAGGTCCCGTTCCCCGCGGAACCTGATGCGGCCGAGCAGCCACGCCGCCGACACGTCCGCCTTCCGGTCGCCGAACTTGGCGTCGAGAAGGGGTTCGAAAAAGTGCTCGTAGACGCCGCGTGTGGTGTGTTCGAGGAGGAACTCCGTCACCTGCACGTCCTCGAAGGCCTCGATGTCGTCGTACGTGTCTCGACGCGGCCGACCTCCTCGAACGTCGATGCCGAGCGTCAGCGCCGCGAGTCGGAACTTGTCGTAGATCGACAGATACGGGTAGGCGGCGATCTGCCAGGGGGTATCGAGCGGATGGGCGACGCCGTCGACGTAGTAGGCGTTCTCGCCGATTCGCCACTCGATCCGATCGCCGACGCCGAGTTCCTCGGCCAACTCGACGATCGTCCTCTCGGATTTCGAGAGGTGGTGGTAGTAGGCTTCGATCCGGTCGCCGGCGGTTTCATACGTCGCGGCGAGGCCACCGGGGGCGGGCGCCGCCTCGAACACCCGAACATCCCTGCCCGCTCGTTGAAGACGGTAGGCGGCGGCGAGGCCCGCGAGGCCACCGCCGACGACTCCGATCATACCCGGACGTCGACCGCTCGCCTGTTGGCTCTTTCCATCCCGCCGCTCGAAAGGTCGGGTTTTATTCCGGGGCGAGGGGAACTGGGCACCATGGTTACGGTGCGGGCCCCCGCGACGAGCGCGAATCTGGGGAGTGGCTTCGACGTCTTCGGCGCGGCCCTCGGACGGCCGGCGGATATCGTCCGCGTGGAGAAGGCGGATCAGACCACGATCAGCGTGACGGGCGTCGGGAGCCAGTATATCCCGGAGGATCCAGAAAAGAACACCGTCGGCGCGGTGGCCGAGGCGCTCGATGCGCCGGCCCACATCGAGATAGATAAAGGCGTCAGGCCGGCGTCGGGGCTCGGTTCGTCGGCGGCCTCCGCCGCGGCGGCCGCGGTCGGGCTAAACGAGTTGTACGACCGCGGGCTGACGCGCGAGGAACTCGTTCCGATCGCTGCCGAGGGGGAGGCCGTCGTCTCCGGGGCGGCCCACGCCGACAACGTCGCCCCTTCGATCATGGGTGGGTTCACGATCGCCCGATCGGACGGCGTCACGGCGGTCGACGCCTCGATTCCGCTCGTTACCTGCCTGCCCGAAATCGTCGTTTCAACGCGGGACGCGAGGGGGGTTATCCCCGACGGCGCACGGATGGAGGACGTCGTCGAGGTCGTCGGCAACGCCGCGACCCTCGCAGTCGGGATGGCCCGCGACGACCCGGCGCTCGTCGGGCGCGGCATGAACGATTCGATCGTCACGCCCGCCCGCGCCGATTTGATCACGGGCTATGAGTCCGTCCGAACAGCGGCCTTCGACTCCGGGGCGACGGGCGTAACGATCTCCGGCGCCGGCCCTGCGGTGATCGCCGCCTGTCCCGAAGACGACCGCCAGGCGATCGCGGGGGTGATGATCGACGCCTTCGAGCACGCCGGCGTGGAGGCCCGGGCGTACCAAACGGAGATCGGGCAGGGCGCGGAGGTCTTCGAAAACTCCTGGCCCGAGTGATCGTATAAAAAGTTCACCGGTCTAACAGATAATTTTAGTTGTTACGAATTTTTGTTCCCGGATTGAGGAACATTCATGTGCCCTTGGGCTGTACGATCGGGTATGAGCCGAAGATTCCAGGAGCGGTGGTACGATGGCGAGTGAAAACATCTCCCCGAGTCCGAACGCCCGCCGGAACAACCGGGACTGGTGGCCGGACCGACTGAGCATCGACATCCTCAAACAGAACGCCCGTGCCCCCGGGCCGATGGACGCGGACTTCGATTACGCCGAGGCCTTCCAGGAACTCGACCTCGACGAGGTCAAGGCGGACATCGAGGAAGTCATCACGACCCCACAGGAGTGGTGGCCGGCCGACTACGACCACTACGGACCGTTCATGATTCGGATGGCGTGGCACAGCGC
>CAZOFL010000032.1:0-21104 GCA_964579035.1 uncultured Natronomonas sp.
TCTATACGGCGGACCGCAGGGGTGGAATCCTCATTTCCTTCGGATCTAATAGTAATCCGGCACGGGTCATAAACCCTCCGAATTACTTTGATCCGTGAGCGGAGGCAGCTTCGAACTGGCTCCGACCACATCGTATCTTTTTCCAACGCCCTCGTACTGATAAGGGCGTCGGATCGGAGGCGAGCCGAACGGAGTCCGGTTCGCCTTTCGTATTTCAATCCGAGTACCCTGTTACACTTAAGGGCATCGGAGTCGGGGCGACGCCGGAATGCGATTCCAGCTCGCCTTTCGTATTTCAATCCGAGTGCCCTGTTACACTTAAGGGCATCGGAACGAAGCTTCGAGGGGGTCGGTCGTTCCGGCCTCCGGGATGCTTCGTTCCGGGATCCCCATGTGTCGTCGGACTTCGGAACGAGACGGCCCGAAGGGCTGTCCCGCCGGGGCGTCCCGCCCCGCGTCGTTCGCATTCGATTCGATGGGAGTGGGCATATTAAGCCCGTCGAAGTGGAAGCGCCGCGTCACGCGATTTCATGCCGCTCGGGGCGTGTGAGTCCCTGACGCGGGTGTCGAATCGTCCCGAATGGGCGTTTCAGGGCCAACAACGGCCCAACGTGGCCTCGATCGCCGGTGCCCGGCGCGCGGGTCGTGAGAGAACGCGCCACAAAACTGTCAAGTGTTAAGAATACATCCGCGAATGTGGTCTACCAGGGGCGCATCGGTATCGCTGTTGGCACGGTCTCGAGACGGATGTTGCGCGGTTGGAAATCGGCGTTCGTCATCCTACGCGCGTGTGTGCGCAGTCGGGCCGTGTGAGTTGCCGCGCGCCGACGGCTATCGGTGCTGCGATAATAGCCGTTCCGGTCGGCGGAGCGACCCTGTCCCGGGGCGGCTGGGAAAGACGGGTCTGGCGGATCGAACCCACCGATAGGGGCGGGGCCGTCGGACGGCGCTCCCTACAGTTCCTCGAGTTTCTTGATTCCCTGTTTCGAGACGTTCGCTTCGGTGATCTCTTCGGGCATCCAGTCGGGGCTGTCGTCGGGAGCCGTCTCCTCCCACGCCCACCCGTGGTAGATGTGGACCTTCTTGGTGCCTTTCTCCCGAAGTCGGAGCTCCGTTTGGTCGGCCGCGTCCTCGCTTTCGGCCGCTTCGAGTCGCCGAGCGGCCTTCAGAGCGGCTTGTCGCGGCGTTCGTCCGGAGAAAACGCTGGTTTCGTCGCCGTCACCCTCGCGGAGCGCGAAGTTTCGCGTATCGTCGTCACGTGCCATGGTTTGTTCTCCTCCATGTGATTTCTGCACACACGTCAATATAAATATAACCCCCGAAACGCCACACTGGGACGGTTTTCGTCGAATATCTCAGCGAACGTTACGGAACTGACCCGGAGACCCCGGTCTCAAGCCGGGAGCCGACGCGGGGCATGGGGGAGAAACCGCATCGCACGCGGTCCTCGGTGCGGTTCGGTACGGTACACTCGCGCGACTCGCACGGTACACTTATGTATCTCGTGTGGTGAACGACCCAACACAACGCGATGGTGCGAAAGAAGAAGCTCAGCCCCAGTGGCGCAAAAGACGAGGACGGCGAGTATCACAACGTCCACGTGAACCTCCACGAGGACGAACTGGCCGTCGCCGGCATGGACATCGGTGATGAGGTGTTCGTCCGTGTCCGTGACGGCAAGATCATTATCCAGAAGGCCGACCCGGACGACGTCGAACACGACTTCTGAGCGTGCGGCACGACGGAACGGGGATGGATCCGTCTCGCCGCCACGCGCGGACGCCACGGGGATCGAGCGACACGCACTTCAGCCACGGCCCTGAAACACCCCCAAATCGCCGTATTTAACCCGGCTCATCGCCCCTATGCGGACAGTGACACCGTACGATCTGCTCAAGCCGCTCGCCTTCGAACTCGACCCCGAGACGGCCCACGGCCTCGGACACCGGATGCTCGAAGCGATACAGGACACCCCGATAGAGCGCGCCGTTGCCGACCACTACACCGTCGTCGACTCCCGGCTTCGGGTCGAAACGCTCGGTCAGTCGTTTCGGAACCCGGTGGGCGTCGCCGCGGGGTTCGATAAGAACGCGGAGGTTCCGAGCGCGCTCTCGGCGCTCGGCTTCGGTCACGTCGAGGTCGGCGGCGTGACCGCCGACCCACAGGCCGGAAACCCCCGCCCCCGCCTGTTCAGGCTCGTCGACGACGGGGCACTGATAAATAGGATGGGGTTCAATAACGACGGAGCGGACGTCGTCGGCGACCGACTCGATGCCCGGGATCCGCCGGTCCCGGTCGGGGTCAACATCGGCAAGTCGAAGTCCACGCCGAACGACGACGCCGAGTCGGATTATCGCTACACGTTCGAGCGCGTCGGAGCGGGCGATTACTTCGTCGTCAACGTCTCCTCGCCGAACACGCCCGACCTGCGTGAACTCCAACAGCGCGATCGCCTGGAATCGATCCTCGGGACGCTCAAAGAGGCCGGGGCCGATCCGCTCCTCGTAAAGCTCTCGCCCGATCTCACGGACGACGCCGTCGAGGACGCCCTCGCTGTCGTCGAGAGCCTCGATTTGGACGGCGTCATCGCGGCGAACACGACAACGAGCAGACCGGCCTCGCTGCGGGGACCACACGCAGACGAGGCCGGCGGCCTCTCCGGAAAGCCGATCGAGGCCGAGTCGACCGACGCGGTTCGGTTCATCGCCGAACGGATCGACAAGCCAGTGATCGGCGTCGGCGGGATCACGGACGCCGCCGGGGCCTACGAGAAGATCCGCGCCGGGGCGAGTCTCGTCCAGTTGTACACGGGCCTCGTTTACGAGGGTCCCTCGGTCGCCCGCGAAATCAACCGTGGGCTGCTCGAACTGTTGGAGCGTGACGGGTTCGACTCGATCGAGGACGCGATCGGGGCTGATCTTTAAAACGCCCGCAGGTCCGACAGGACGGCCGATGCCGACCCATCGTCGATCACGGTTCGGGCCGTTTCGAGTCCCTCCTCGAACGTCGCCGCGCCGCCGCCCACGTAGATGCGGACTGCTCCGTTGAGAACCACCGCATCGCGGAACCGACCGGTTCGTTCCCCGGCCAACACCGCCTCCGTGATCCGGGCCGAGTCGGCCGCGACGTCGTCGACCTCGAGGTCCTCGTAGGCCATCTCCATCCCGAGTTCGGCGGTCTCGATCTCGTAGTCGTTCATCACGTCGTCGAGAACGTCGTCGTCAGCCCACTCGACGACCTTGGTGTATCCGGGGCGGATGTCGTCGTACCCTTCCATTCCCTGGAAGAAGATGGCGCGTTCGAAGGCGCTCTCGTCGGACTGCCGGATCGTATCGACGAGTTTCTTCGCGAACGTCAGATGGTAGAACGAGCCGAGGTGGACCGACGCCCCGGCGGGGTTGGCGAGCGTTTCGATGGTGTTGACGAACGTCCGGACGCCCATCTCGTCGCGGCGCTCGAAGAGGTCGTCGATTGCGGGGTTGAACTCGGGTTGGAAGTAGAACCCGAAGCCGGTTGAATCGACCATTTCGGCGCTCGATTCGGGGGACAGCTCCGTTTCGATCCCGATTTCGTCGAGGACGTGCTTGTAAGCCGGGGCCTTCTGACTCGGGACGCCGTCGCCGCCGTGGACGACCACCGGAGCGCCGGCGGCGGCGGAGACCGCGCCGGCCGCGACCCCTAAGAGCGCGGTCTCGGCCTTCCCGTCGTAGTTCGCCCCGCAATCGACGGGCTCACAGTCCGGCTCGGCCGTCTCGACTGCCCCGGACATCACGTCGAGAAAGGCAGCCAGTTCCTCCGGCGTGTTCCGTTTCCAGCGGTTCGCAAGGAAGAACGCGCCGAGCGTCGTCGGCTCCGGTTCGCCCGCGAGGATCCGATCGAACGCGTCCATCGCTTGGGTGCGGTCCATGTCGGCTGCCGATTTGATCCCAGTTCCGACGACCTCCGTCAGCAGTCGTTTGAGCGGCCAGTCGCCGAGCTGGGATTCTTCACCAGGGTTTTCGAGCATTGATTCCATCCGGCGGCGGGCTTCGGAAGGGGAAGTTCTCCCGGACGGGGCCGCCTACCGAAGGGGGTTACGGAGCACAACCGGATCGAGGTTCGGCTGTATTTTCCGCTCGTTTATATTCGGCCGGGCGGATTCGGGTGCCGAACCGCCGCGTGGCCGGCGTCGTCGACGGAAACCGCACGGAGGTGACGGACGGTCTTCGGACGCGTGTCCGAAGACGGGGATGTCGGATTCGGGCGTATGCTGCGGTTACAGGTCGGCTCCCGCGCGGTACTCGCCGTGTTTCATCCCGAGGGCGAAGGCGATGAAGCCGAAGGCGAGCATCGAGGGGGCGACCATCATGAGCGTCGTTTCGAGAAGCATCATCCCGCTTGCGACGAGGGCGGCGAGGCCGACGGCGACGATGACGATCAACGCGCCGAGCGAGACGGGGAGGCTAAATTCCATACCCGGCGTTGGAACTGTAGAGGCATAATTCACACTATCGATCGGCGTGTCAGGGCGCTCCTACCGGCCGCACGCTGCGTAGGTTCAAGTAGCGTCGGACACAATAGAACAGTATGTCAGACAGCGCTGCCCGCGAACTCGGACGCAAGAGCGCGGGGCTCTCTACACGCGCGTCAGTCGTCCTGTTCGCCCTCCTGGCCGTCGGTGCGGCCGTCTTCTTCGGCGTCGTCGAACTCAACCCGCTGTTGCTGGCCGGGTTGGCGTTGCTTTTCGTCGCTATCGCCGCGGTGTCGAGCGCCGTCGAGATCGTCGAAGCCTACGAGAAGGAGGCGCTGACGGTGTTCGGCGAGTACCGGGAACTGCTCGAACCGGGGATTCACTTCGTCCCACCCTTCGTCTCGCGGACGTATCCCTTCGACATGCGGACCCAAACGATAGACGTGCCGCGTCAGGAGGCGATCACCGAGGACAACTCACCGGTGACCGCCGACGCCGTCGTCTACATCAAAGTAATGAACGCAAAGCGGGCGTTTCTGCAGGTCGACGACTACAAGCGGGCAACGTCGAACCTCGCACAGACGACGCTTCGGGCCGTTCTCGGGGACATGGAACTCGACGAGACGCTCTCGAAACGCGAGAAGATCAACCGCCGCATCCAGCGCGAACTCGAGGGCCCCACCGACGAGTGGGGCGTCCGCGTCGAGGCCGTTGAGGTCAGAGAAGTCAACCCGAGCGCCGACGTCAAGCGCGCGATGGAACAGCAGAGCTCGGCCGAGCGTCGCCGCCGTGCCATGATCCTCGAAGCCCAAGGTGAGAGGCGCTCCGCGATCGAAACCGCCGAGGGTGACAAACAGGCGAACATCCTCGAAGCCCAAGGTGAAAAGCAGGCGAGCGTCCTCGAAGCCCAAGGTGAGGCGATCTCGACGGTGCTGCGTGCGAAGTCGGCGGAGTCGATGGGCGAGCGCGCGATCATCGAACGCGGCATGGAGACCTTAGAGGAGATCGGCAAAGGCGAATCGACGACGTTCGTCCTGCCACAGGAGATGACCTCGCTGCTCAGCCGCTACGGCAAACACCTCACCGGCGGCGACGCGGCGACGGGAGGAGCGAGCCTCGAGTCGATGGGCTTCGACGAGGAGACCCGCGAGATGCTCGGGATCGACAGCATCGAGCAGTTGGCGGCCGGTGACGGCAACGTCGACATCGAAGTCGACAGCGCCGACATCGAAACCGCCGATATCGAGAGTGCGGACATCGAACTCGAGGACGACATCGAATGAGACCGGCCGAGGATGACCCCGGTCGCTGATCGGCTCCTCCGGCACGCGCCGCCGCCCCGGGCGGTCGATTGGTCGATCCTCACTGCCGTTCTCGTTTCGATCGCGACCGGGCTGTACTCGTTTACGACCGGCTCGGCCGATGGAGCCGGGCCGCTGGCGATCCGGACCCACCGCGTCGTCGGTGTCGTTCTCCTTCCCCTGCTCGTGTTCAAGATCGCACGCGTGAGAAAGCGGTTGACCGATCCCGACCACTGGCAGCCCTCGACGGCTCTCTCGGTCCTGACCGGGCTCGTCGCCGCGGCGACGCTCACGACCGGCATCGCGTGGGGTGTCGTCGGGCTCGTGTGGATCGCCGTCTGGCCGCTTCTCGCGGTTCATATCGGCCTCGGATTGCTGTTGGTTCCGCTCGTACTCGCACACATGTCCACTCGGTTTCGGCTCCCGCGGCGAGCGGATTTCGCGGAGCGTCGGACCGCCCTCAGGTACGTCACGCTCCTCACGGCCGGCGCAGTCGCCGTCCGCCTCGGCGACGCCGCCACCCGGATCGCAAACGCGCCGGGGGCCGACCGGCGCTTCACCGGATCGAAGCCGACCGAGGGAACGGGTAACGGTTCGTTTCCGGTGACGATGTGGGTCGCGGACGACCCCGATCCGATCGACCACACCGAGTACGAACTCGTGCTCTCCGGACTCGTCGAAACACCGCTGGAAGTGGGGTACGACGAGCTCGTCGGCGGCCCCGTGGCGACCGAGGAGGCGCTTTTGGACTGTACGAGCGGCTGGTACACGGTCCAGGAATGGGGTGGACTCCGCGTCGGCGACCTGCTCGAGGAGACCGGTATCGAGGCGGGGGCCGCCTACGTCCGGTTCGTCTCGGTCACCGGTTACCGGTGGTCGCTACCGATCGAGGAGGCAAAGAACGCGCTGCTTGCGACCCACGTCGGCGGCGACCGCCTCGCCCACGGCCACGGCGCGCCGGTTCGGCTAGTCGCCCCCGGACGCCGGGGATTCCAGTGGGTGAAGTGGATCGAACGGATAGACATCCGCGCCGAGGGCGATCCGGCACAGTGGGTCGTCACGCTCGTCAGCGGGTTCGAATGAGGCCAGCGGAGCGCGCGGTCACAGCGCGTTCTCTATCGATGCGGCCACTTCGCGTGCGCGTGCCGCGAGGGGGTCGGGGACGGTGCCCGCGGCGACCGCGGCGTCGAGTTCGTCGTCGTCGACGCGGCGGACCTCGCCGCCGGGGCCTTTCACCACGTCGACGTGGAGATCGACGTACCGGACGGAGCGCGGGAAGATCTCGACGGGCGTACACACGTTCACGTACGTGCCCCGGCGCTCCCCGTCCGCGCTTCGGTAGACGGTCGGATACCACCACCGCCCCTCCCGGAACGTCGTCGTCGCGATGTCGCCGGAGACCCGTTCGATCCCGAGTGCATCGTACGTGCCGCCGCCGCTCATTTCCCGTTCGACGGTGATCGAGCCGTCGGGGTCGTACTCGGTGACCTCGCCGCGCCCGAGGGTGATCGTCCGGCCTGCCGGCTTGCCGTGGCGGATCGAGATCGGGTCACCCGATCCGGGGCCGAACTGCCGGGTAACGACGCCGAACGGGAACTCGGTCCCCCCGTCGCTTCCCGGGGCCGCGTCGGCGCCACAGATCGCCTCGACGAAGTCGACGGCCGCGCTGGCGGCGTTCGTCGCGGCCTTGATCCGGTGGTGGCCGGCCATCGTCGTCCCGACGCGGCGGCGGATCGAGTCGAGTTCGAAGCGGCTCTCGCGGCCGAACCACAGCCACGCGGCCGAAACGGGCGCGGCGATTCGCCCCGGCGAGTCACCGTCGGCGGCGGCGACCGCCTGCATCACCGCGTCGGCGCGGTCGTTGGCCCGTTCGAGCGCCGCGGCCATGGCGTCGAGCGAGGCGTCGTCGGCCGAGTTCGCCCACCGCGGCGACCACCCCTCGATCGGGTCGACGGGGAGGATGTCGGCCAGCCTGGCGGTCTCGCTCATCGACCCGCCGTCGCCCCGCCGGAGTTCGACGAGAGATCCGGGGACCCGGAGGTCGGTCGCGAGCGTCGGCCGGTCGTCGCTCCAGGGCGGTTCGGACGAGGCGATCTGCACCCGGTAGCTGTCGCCCACGTGGACGTACTCCTCGGCGCGGTCGTAGGGTAAAAACCCCGAGACCGAATCGCCGTCGACGGAGCCGAGATCGACGACCGCGCCGGAGCCGAGCGTCTCGGTCACCTCGCCGGCGAAGACGGCTCCGGGTGGGGTCGGGTCCGCCCACGCGAGCGTGTCGCGGCCAACCTCGGCGAGTCCGGTCCGGAGATCGGCGACCGCGTCGGACTCGCCGGTCACCCCGACGCCGAGTCGGTCGTCGGTCGTCCGAACCGTCACGTCGGCGACGTCGACACCGAAGGGCGCCTCGAAGCGCTCGCGGATCGGCGGCGACGCGGAGACGATCTCGTGGTCGTCCCGAAGCAGTTCCGTGAGCGCGGTCGTGTAGATGCCGCGGATCCGGACGTTCATAGCTCCTCGCGGGTGGCGGCGAAGCGAACCCGGTCGTGGACCGTCGCCCCGAGCGACAACTCGACGACCGACTCCGAGAGGACCCGGCCGCCCTCGATGGGGACGCCCCAGCCGTCGAAGGCGATGTACCCGCGGAGGTCGTCGGCGTGGGTGTAGAGGTCGACGTACTCGAGGCCGTGTTCGGGAAACTCGGCGCTGGAGTGGGCGAGGTCCATATCCGAGAACACGGTATCGAGGCCCGAAAAAAACGCCTCGATCCGATCGGCGTCGGCCGCGACCGCCGCGACGACCGACTCGGAGATCTCGGCGATCTCCTCGGTGTCGAGCCCGAACTCCCGGAGCGCCGCCTGGGTGCGTTGATCGAAGTGCATGTCGGGGCGTTCGGGGGCAGGGACCGAAAGCGTCCCGGCTTCCGGCCGACGGACGGGCCAAACAGTTAGGGTCGTCCCACGAGAGGCGTGGATATGAAGGATCCGGTGGAGGCACACTCCGACGACGAGGACCTCTACGACATCGCGTCCTGGGAGCCGCGGACGGCGCTCGATCGGCTGGCGATCCGAACACACCGCGGAGTCGTCCGCGCCGGACGCCGGTTTTTGATCGGGCTCGGCGTGTTGATACTGCTCGTCATTCTCGCGATCAGCGGGGCCGGCGGCCTCATCCTCGATGATCCGTTCATCCTCGGGCTGGCGGCGCTTTCGGTCATCCCGGCCGGGCTGTTGGCGCTGTACATCTACCGGACCGACATCACGACGAAGGAGCCGCCGTCGCTTCTCGTCGTGACGTTCATACTGGCCGTGCTGTTCGCCGGGTTCGCCGCGGTGATCAACACCGCGTTCGCCTTCCTGCAACTGTTCCCGCTCATCGGGCTCATCCTGTTTTTCTACCTCGTCGTCGGCCCCGTCGAGGAGTCTGTCAAACTGCTCGCCGTCTGGCTGTACCCGTACCGCGATCCGCGGTTTGACTCGGTCGTCGACGGCGCGGTGTATGGCGCCGTCGCCGGCCTCGGATTCGCCGCGATCGAGAACGTTCTCTACATCACCCAGAACCTCCAGACGCCCGCGTCGGTGTTGATACAGACCGGCGTCGGCGTCGTGGACGGGTTCACCGACACGCTCGAGGCCGGCGGACAGATCACCGCCGTCCGCGGGCTGGCGGGGCCGGGACACGTCGTCTACTCGGCGTTTGCGGGGTACTACCTCGGGCTCGCGAAGTTCAACCCCGAGAACGCCGGCCCGATCGTCGCCAAGGGGCTTTTGATCGCCGCGTTCATCCACGCCACGTACAACACCCTCGTCGGACTCGTCCCCGGAATCGTCAGTCTGCTCGTCCCGGGGGTCCCGGTCCTCGTGTTGTTCCTCGGGTTCGTCGTCGTCTTCCAGGGCGTGTTTTTCTACGTTCTCTACCGGAAACTCAAGCGGTACGAGGCGGCGTACACGCGGAGCCGCGAGGGAGCAGAGACCGCCAGGAACATCGACTCGGAGTTGGCGGAGTTCGACGCCGAAACCCGGTGATCGGTCGTCTGACGACGGCGGCTGTCGGATTCCGGAGGGCTACTGAAACCGGACGCCGAGGTCGTGAAGTCCGTCGTTTTCGCTCGCGACGTTGATCAAAAGCGGCGTGATCGCCTCGACTTCGGCGGCGTTTCCGAGGCCGCCGGCGTCGAGCGGTCTGAGCCCCCCGATCCCGTCGGCGAGGTCGATGACCACCGATTTGGCGTCGTCATCGTCGCCGAAGACGAGCGTGTCCCACTCGAACTCCCGATCGAGGTTCGCGAGACCGCCCGCCGGGAGGTTATGGAACGCGCCGACGAGAGGAACGTCGTCGGGTTTCGCTTCGGCCGCGAGGGCGGCGACGCTGCCGGCTCCGGGTCGGTTGTAGTGGAACCCGTCGTCGTCGCGTTTCATCCCGACCGCGGGCGTGACGAGGACGGTTTCCTCGTCGAGGCGGTCGGCGACCTCCTCGACCGTGTCGACGAGGTGGTAGGCCGGGACCGCGAGCACGACCACGTCCGCGCGGTCGGCCGCCATCGCGTTCTCGAACCCCTTGATCGTCGTCTCGATACCACGGCTGTCGAGTTCGGTTTCGTACTCGTCGGCCTTCGTGCGTGCTTTTTGCGGGTCTCTCGACCCGATGAGGAGTTCGTGGTTCGTGTCGAACCCCCACCGGAGCGTGAGTCCCTGCCCGATGTCGCCGGTGCCGCCGAGAAGCGCGATTCGCATACCCGTATGTGGGGCAAACAAAGGTTAACCGTTGTGTGACCGGAGAGGGTTGCCCCGAGCCGGACGGAATCGCGTGATTCGCCTCGGGGCTTGAGCCCGAGGCAGTTCACGCTCCGTAAAAATGACAGTACAATTAAGGTAAAAATATATGTGAGAGACGTGTAATTTTTCAACTATGTCGCGACAGAACGTAAACAGGCGTACGTTCCTCCAGTATGGCGGTACCGCAGGCGCGGTCGCAGCGACAGTCGGGCTTGCGGGCTGTGGGGCGAACGGGGACGACGATGGCAACGGCAACGGCAACGGGGACGGAGTCTCGGAGGATCTCGACGAGATCACGATCACCCTCTCTCAGTTCCCGGACACGATCGATCCGCTCGATCACATCACCGGTGACTACTTCGACGTGCTCGATCACATCTACGAGCCGCTTTTCGATTTCGAACCCGGCGAGGGGATCTTCCCGCGGGTGGTCGAGGGGACGGAGATTCTCGGCGACGGGACGACCGAACTCCGGCTTCGTGACGACGTGGCTTTTCATAACGGCGACCAGCTGACCGCCGAGGACGTCGCATGGACCATAAACCGGACCGTCGACAACGACATCGGAGTGGCCAGCGACATCGGTGCGTTCGGACTCGGCTCGATTACCGGTGCCGAAGCGATGGATGACACGACGGTTGAGGTCTACTACAGCGGCGCGCCCGGCCTCGCCGAGTTCGAGTTCGGCAACTACGCCCGGGCGATGAACCGCGAGTGGTCGATCGAGAACCACGACGCCGACCAGTCCGGCGAGTCCATCTCGGGCGCTGATCCCGAGGATTTCAACGGGACGGGCCCCTACGAGGTCGTCGAGTTCACCTCCGGTGAGGAGGTCGTCTTGGAGCGGTTCGACGACTACTGGGGCGAGGAGCCGCCGTTCGAACGCGTCGTGTTCAACGCAGACGGCGAATCCAGCGGTCGCGTTAACTCCCTCGAGACCGGCGAGTCGGACCTGACGATCAATATCCTCCCGGAGGACGTCGCAACCGTCCGAAACGCCGACGGGGTCGAGATCAGACAGGTGACGAGTTTCCGGAACATCTTCCTGCCGATGAAAAACACCGTGGCGCCGTTCGACAGCCAGGCGTTCCGGCAGGCGATGAACTACGCCGTCGACAACGAGGGGATCGTCGACACGGTTCTCAGCGGGTTCGGCGAGGCTCGCGGGCAACCGGTTGCGCCGGGGATCAACGGGTTCAACCCCGACATCGAGCCCTACGCGCAGGACATCGGGATGGCCGAAAGCCTCGTCGAGGAAAGCGGCTACGGGGGTGTTGAGATCGAGCTCGTCGCCCCGCAGGGCCGGTATCTCAACGACGCGGCGATCGGCGAAACCGCGGCCGATCAGATCGACCAACTCGACAACGTGGACTGTAATGTGAGCATCGTCGACTTCGGCGTCGTCTCCGACGCCAACTCCGCGGGGGTCGACCCCGACGTCTTCGATATTCCGTTCTACATGATCGGCTGGGGGACGATCACCGGGGACACGGACTACGGCGTGCAGGGCTTTTTCAGCCAACAAGCCGAGACCCGGACGTTCGATGACGAGGAGCTGAGCGACGCGATCATAGAGAGCCAATCGATCGAGGATCCCGACGAGCGCCGAGAACAGCTCGAGGAGGTCAACCGCCTCGCCCACGAGAAGGCACCGTTCGTCTTCTTGCACACCCAAGAAAGCATCTACGGTGTCCGTGAGGACATCCGGTGGGAGCCGCGGGAGGATGAAAGCGTCTTCATCTGGGGAATGGACGCGTAGCGCCCACGGAAAAAAGCGTATCGGGCACGACGAAAGCGTTAGTACTCCCGCGTTGTTTCGGACGGTAAGTTCAGATGTCGATGGCAAAGTTTCTCATTCGGCGGGTCCTGCAAGGGGTGTTCGTCGTCTGGGGCGTGATCACGATTATGTTCGGGCTCCGGGCGGTCTCGCCCGGTGACCCGGCGACGCTGATGCTCGGCGAGGGAGCGACCGCCGAGACGATCGCCCGGGTTCGGGAACAGGAAGGGCTCGACGAGCCGATCTACGTTCAGTATTTCGAGTACGTGCAGGGGATTTTGGTCGGTGACTTCGGCTATTCGTGGCGGTCGAGCCGCGAAGTCGAGGCGATGGTGATAGAGCGGATTCCCGCGACGCTCGAACTCGCGATCGCCGCGACGATCATCGCCGTCGTTATCGCGATCCCGCTGGGCGTCGTCTCGGCGACCCGCCGAAACCAACCCTCCGACTACGGCGCGACGATGTTCTCGCTTCTCGGGATCAGCACGCCGAACTTCTGGCTCGGGCTCATGTTGATCCTCCTGTTGGGCGTGTGGGCCGGCATCTTCCCGACCGGCCGCCGCGCGGTCGGGTTCGGTCCGGCGGTGATGACGCTCGTTCAGACCGGATCACCGGGTGAGTTGTTCACGTGGCTCCGGTATATCACGCTGCCGGCGATCACGCTCGGGACGTACTTCACCGCGCTCATCACTCGGCTCACCAGAAGCGGGATGGTCGACGAGCTCGGAAAGCCCTACGTGACGGCGACGCAGGCGAAGGGGCTCCCCGAGGTGCTCGTCAGGTACAAACACGTTCTCCGGAACACGATGATCCCGATCGTTACGGTGCTCGGGCTCCAGCTCGGCACGCTTCTGGGCGGGGCCGTTATCACGGAGACGGTGTTCAACTGGCCGGGGCTCGGCCTCCGGCTCATAGACGCGCTTGACGCCCGTGATTGGCCGCTGATGCAGGGGATCATCGTGTTTATCGCCATCGCGTTCGTGAGCATCAACATCCTCGTCGACACGGTCTACAACTACCTCGACCCACAGGTGAGCGCGGAATGATCTCCGATCGGGTCAAATCGAACCTCAAGTCGGCGTTTTCGGCGAGCCTTCTCCCGAAGATCGGGCTCGCGCTATTGGTTGTGATGGTGTTTCTCTCGATGTTCGCCCCTCTCCTCGCGACCCACGATCCGACGCGAACCGGAAGCTTCGACGAGAACGGACAGCCGTACCCGCCGCTCGGGATGGGGTACACAACCGAGGTCGCCGCTGACGGCGAGATCGGCGAGGTGACGGTCTCGCCGACGCGCGAGCACGTCCTCGGGACGAACAACGTCGGCCAGGACGTCTACTCGCGGTTCCTCTACGGCGCGCGGATCTCGCTCGCGGTCGGACTGATCGGGACGATACTCGCGCTCGTGATCGGCGTGCCGTTCGGGCTCGTTTCGGGGTACTACGGCGGCCGTGTGGACGCCGGGATGATGCGGGTCGCCGACGTCATGCTCGCGTTCCCGGCGCTCGTGCTCGCGTTAGCGCTGATCGGCGTGTTCGGCGAGTCGCCGATTTGGGTTCCCGACCCGATCGTGATGGCGGGCTTGGCGGAGGGGATGCCCGAATCCGTGCCGATTCCCGGAACCGTCACGATCGTCGTCGCCCTGGTGACGTGGGTGTGGTTCGCCCGCGTCGCTCGGGGGGAGGCTCTCTCGTTGCGCAACCAGGAGTACGTCAAAGCGGCGGAGAGCTTCGGGGCGAGCAACGGGACGATCCTGCGGAAACACGTCCTCCCGAACAGCCTCACGCCGATCATCGTGTTGGCGACGATCCAGGTCGCGGTCATCATCCTGCTCGAGGCGTCGCTGGCGTATCTTGGCTTCTCGGGGACGACGCTGTCGTGGGGCTACGAGATCGAGCGCGGCCAGGATCTGCTCCGGACCCGACCGTGGATCTCGGCGCTGCCGGGGATCGGCATCATGCTCGCCGTCATCGGCGTGAACCTGCTCGGCGACTGGCTCCGGGACGCCCTGGACCCGAACATGGAAGGGGGGAAGCGGGGTGCCTGAGGTGAGCGACCCGTTGCTCCGGATCGAGGGGCTTTCGACGCGGTTTTTCACCGACGAGGGACAGGTAAACGCCGTCTCGGACGTGGACATCGAGATTCGGTCGGGCGAGACGTTCGGGGTCGTCGGCGAATCGGGCTCCGGAAAGAGCGTCGCGGCGCTATCGATCGTCGGGTTGATCGAATCGCCCGGCGAAATCACGGCCGGTTCGATCGAGTACCGGAATGCCGACCTCGCCGACGCGGTGGGCGGGGACCACCCGGGCGCCGTCGACGGGGAGTTCGTCGACCTGCTGGCCGTCCCGGACAGTGTCCGCCGATCGCTCCGAGGGACCTCGTTCGGGACGATTTTTCAGGACCCTGAGAGCAGTTTCAACCCGACGCTGACGGTCGGCGAGCAGATCGCCGAAGCGGTCGAAGTCCAGCGGCGCGCGAGTTCGAACCCGCGTTCGACCCGCTCGCGAACTCAGGGGTACGGCTTCGGATCGTTCGTCCTCGACTCGATCGTGCCGAAGCGTGATTTCGTCGGCGAGGCGTCTATGGCGGAAGCGGTCGAACTGCTCGAAACTGTCGGCATCCCGGATCCGGCCGAACGGGCCGAAGAGTACCCCCACCAGTTCTCCGGCGGGATGCTCCAGCGGGCGATGATCGCCCAGGCACTCGCGGGCGAACCGGACGTGCTCGTCGCCGACGAGCCGACGACCGCCCTGGACGTGACGATCCAGGCACAGGTGCTCGACCTCCTGGAGGAGTTAGCCGAGGAAATCGGGATGACCACGCTCCTCATCACTCACAACCTCGGCGTCGTCGCCCGGATGTGCGACCGCGTCGGCGTGATGTACGCCGGTGAAATCGTCGAGCGCGGGACGCTGGCCGACGTGTTCGACGATCCGGTACATCCCTACACGGCGGGGCTTTTGGGATCGATCCCGGATCTCGATGGGGTGGGTGAGCGTCTCAGTCCGATCGCGGGCAACGTCCCGAGCCTGATCGATTCGGGGATGGACGACCGGTGTTACTTCGCCGACCGGTGCCCGAAGGCGATGGAGGAGTGTCTGCGGAAACCGCCGGAGTTCGCCGTCGACGGCGAACACGCGACGACGTGTTATCTCGCCGACCACGAGTACGATCCCGAATCGGCGCTTCCGGAGGGGTACTTCGATGCGTAGTGCGGACGACGCCGGCGGCGGAACCGATCGCGAAAAAGCCGACAGCGAAACCGGGACGCCGCTCGTCAGGGTCCGTAACCTTCGGAAGCATTTCGATACGGAGACGGCGCTTCTCGACCGGTTGTTCGGGGATCCCGCGGCTCCGGTTCGGGCGGTCGATGGGATCGGCTTCGACATCCGGGCGGGCGAGACCCTCGGCCTCGTCGGCGAGTCGGGGTGTGGAAAGTCGACCGCCGGCGAGACGATACTCCAGTTGCTCGAACCGACCGGAGGGACCGTCGAGTACGACGGCGAGGACATCGTCGGCCGCGACGACCTTTTTTCGTTCCGGCGGCGGGCGGGCATCGTCTTTCAGGACCCCTTTTCCAGCCTGGATCCACGGCTGACGATCGGCGAATCGATCAGCCAGCCGCTCGATATCCACGGGTGGCCCTGGCCCGAGGACGGGGTCGAAACGGCGGCGGAGCTGGGAGCCGAGGGGATCGACGCGGCAGTCTCTGTCGCCGACGACGTCCACCGTGTCGACGGTGTCGAACCGGAGGGCGGCGTCGCGACGGTCGACGTCTCCGCCCGCCGCGACGCCGGCGCGACGCCCGAGGGAGTTCCGACCGAGGTGACGATCGCCCCCAACGAGGAAGCCGGACACGTCCGCGTCGACGGCGACGCCGTCGAGGTGGCGGTCGAAGAACGTCTTGAACTCGTTGCCTCCGGCGGTGAAACGCTCGAAATCGAAGTCCGAGTCGGCCGATCGGATCGACAGCTCAGACGCGAGCGGGTCGCGGATCTCTTGGAGCGCGTCGGTCTCTCGGCCGATCAGATCGACCGCTACCCCAACGAGTTCTCGGGCGGCCAACGCCAGCGCGTCGGGATCGCCCGAGCGCTCGCGTTGGACCCCGAGTTCCTCGTGTTGGACGAGCCGACGAGCGCGCTCGACGTCTCGGTACAGGCCCAGATCCTCAACCTCCTCGACGACCTGCAGGCGGATTTCGATCTCACCTATCTCTTTATTAGCCACGACCTCAGCGTCATTCGCCACATCAGCGATCGAGTCGCAGTGATGTATCTCGGCGAAATCGTCGAGATCGCGCCAACCGAGGCGCTGTTTTCGGCTCCACAACACCCCTACACCGAGGCACTCTTGGAGAGCGTCCCGCGGGCCTCGACGACGGAACAGGAGCGCGAGGTTGAACCGCTGTCGGGCGACGTCCCTTCACCGCGGGACCCCCCATCGGGCTGTCGGTTTCGGACCCGGTGTCCGAAGGTCATCCCGCCCACCGGCGTGGGGCTCTCTCAACCCGCGTACCGGAAGGTGATGGATGTCCGGAGGCGGATCGAATCGGGCGACGTCGCCGTCGGCGACGACGACACCGTCGAGTCACTGTTCGATCGGCTGCTCTCGGACGAGGTGGAGCTCCTCGAACCCGACCGAGAATGCCTCGAAGGAGCGTTCGAAGCCCTCGTCGACGACGAGTTCGAACGGGCCGTGGAGCGACTCCGGGAGCGCTACGAGAGCGTCTGTGAGACCCACAACCCGGCGGGCGACCGGGCGGCGTGTCACCTGGGTGGCTTTCCGGACGGAGTCGATCCGGACGCGTTCGAGCGGCTTGAACGCCGAGAGTGACTCCCGGCGGTTACCGGGTCGGTGGCTCCGCGAGCAGCCAGCCAAAGGCGGTGTAGCAAACGGGAAAGACGACGAACACACCGACGGTCGCGACGGCGAGTTGGGCCGTCGGGCCCTCGGGTGCGAGAGCCGAGAGGGCGGCGATAGCGAGGGTCGTAGCGACCGTCGACGCGACGACCGGACGGCCGAGTCGGGAACCCATCGGTTCGGGGTCGGGACGATCACTCCAGCAGGTCCGGCAGTTCGTTGATCGACTCGACGATGACGTCGGCCCCGGCGCTTCGGTACTTGCGGCGGCCCTCCTCGCCGGAGAGCCCGCCGGAGAGGACGCCGACGGCGTGGAACGTCCGGTCGGAGCCGGCCTCGATGGCGTTGGTGACCGTCCTGACGTCGTCGAGCGTGTCGCCGACGAACACCGAGCGGTCGGCGTCGAGTCGGTCGGCGAGCGCGAGCAGGGCCTCGGGGTCGGGTTTGCCCGCCTTCCAGTCGTCCATCGTAAACCGGTGCTCGTCGGGGATATCGAGCCCGACGCGGTCGAGCGCGATGTCGGCTTCGGCGGCCGGCCGGCCGGTGATGACGCCGAGGGGCCACGCCCCGAGTTTTCGCCGTGTCTCGGGGTCGAGCAACACCGGTTCGTCGTTGATGAACCCCTCCCGATCGAGTTCGGGGTCGGGCTCGTCACCCTCCAGACGCCGATAGAGGTCGCCGCCGAGATACAGCTGCTGGAACACGTCCCTGAGGCGGTCCCGATCCCACTCGTCGAGAATCCGCTCGCGGGAGGCGGGGTCGAGTTCGTCGGCGATGGCGGTTTCGGCGGCGGTCGGACCGCCTCCGGAGGCGGCGATCAGGCCGGTGTACGTCTCGATGCTCAGGGCGGGTTTTTCCCGCCGGGCGAGGACGTACAGCGCCGCGGCGTCGGTCAGTTCCCAGTCGTTGTTGAACCCGCCCGCGTTCTTGAACAGCTGAATGTGGTCGTACTCGATCGTCTCCCCATACACGTGATCGATCGATTCGACGATCGCCCGCCGGTAGGAGTCGGCAACGTCGACCAATACGCCGTCGATGTCGAGGATAACTGCGTCGACGTTCATGCTGTGGATCCCGGTGTGTTGAGTCGAAACAGCGTGCCCCCCGAAAGGGTTTCCGGAGCGGCGTCGACGACGACCGGATCGCCACCGAGGGTCGTAAACAGACAGGCGGCGCCGGCCGCCGTCGCGGCGTCGGCGAGCGGGCGTTGGAGTTCCGGCGGACAGTTCAGCGCATACACCGCGTCCGCGCCGCGGTAGACGGTCGGGTCGGGGTCGGTCACGTCGTCGCGGACGAACCGAACCGGGTCGGGAACCGGGCGGTCGTGGACGTCGGTCGCGGTGACTCGACAGCCGCGGTCGGCCAGTCCGGCGGCGACTCCCGGGCGGGTGCCGACGCCGACCTCGACGAGTTCGTCGTGTCGGCGGAGTCGGTCGACGAGGCTCCTGTTCCGATCGGTGTTCACGTCGGGATGTTTATGAGCAACGGTATCTAACAATTTCGCATGCACGTCGATATCGTGCCGGTCGGCGACCTTCCCGCGGCGGTAAAGCGGGAAGCCTCCAGCGGGCTCCGTTCCGTCTACGACTGCGAAGTGACGATCCACGACAGCCAACCCGTCCCGGAAGGTGCCTACGACGCCGGGCGCGAACAGTACCGCGCCGAGGAGTTCATCGAACTTGCCGGTCGCGTCGGTGGGGGCGAAAAGAACATCGCAATCACGCCGCACGATCTCTTCTACCGGCGGCGCAACTACGTGTTCGGCCTCGCGTATCTCTCCGGCAACGGCTCGGTCATCTCGACGTACCGTCTCCAGACTTCCTCGGACGGCGGCTTCTCGGAGCGCTCGGCGAGCGATATCTTCGCCGATCGGGTCCGAAAGGAGGTCGTCCACGAGATCGGCCACACGCTCGGGCTCGAACACTGCGACAACGCCCGGTGTGTGATGAATTTCTCGCCGACTGTCCGCGAGGTCGACGTCAAAGAGGAGAACCTCTGCGGGAGCTGTCAGCGGCTCATTTTATAGCGAGGGGGATCACTCGGGCCCGCTCTCCGCCACCAACTGCTCCTTTCGCGCCCGCGAAAGGCTCTTTATTTCATGTTCGCGGCTCATTGCCGCCGAACGGCTGTCGAACGACTCCGTGTGGCGCAACTCGACGGGCGTCCGCCCGCGGGTGTATTTTGCGCCGATTCCCGCGTCGTGTTCGGCGACCCGGCGCTCGACGTCGGTGGTGTAGCCGGTATAGAACGAGCCGTCGGCACACTCGATGACGTACACGTGGTGGCCACCCGAGGGCATGGCTGTCCGCTTCGTCGCGGCGGCGGAAAAATCGACGGATCGTATGCGACATCCGGCGATCGGAACGCGATCGCGGCTGATCGGGGCAATGGCGGCGGTCGGCCGCTACTCGTGTGCTCGGCTTCTCGTGTCGTGTGCGCGGTCCCTCGAGACCTCGGCGATCCCAGCGTTCGCGGAGCAGTTCGGACACGCCCGCACGTGGCCGTTCTCGTCGGCGAACACCCGGGCGAACCGGTCGGAGACGTGCGCATCACAGTGGTCGCAGTTGGGCATTCTGTCCTCGACGAGGGGTCACCTCGTCTGTAAAGACGAACAGGGCTTCGAGCCACTAATACCCTCGGTAACCGGTACCAGACGGCCGGCTTCGGAGATCATAAACTGCCCCACGGACCCGAGTCCACGGGTCGGTTCGACTGCGGCGGAACTGCGGTCCGGTGGGGACGGTCACTCGCGTCTGGCGGCGGCGATCGAGCGGGCGACGAGGCCGGCCTGCGCGCCCGCGGTGAACCCGGCGTCGATGTTGACGACGAGGATCGGCGCACACGACTGCAACATCCCGGCGAGGGCCGCCTCCCCCGCCCCGCCGTGTCCGTACCCCGTCGAAACCGGCAACCCGACGAGCGGGACGTCGACGAGGCCGGCCAGGACCGTCGGGAGCGCGCCCTCGCGGCCCGCCGCGACGACGAGGACGTCCGCGTCGCGGATCTTTTCCAGACGGTCGAACAGCCGGGCGATGCCGGCGACACCGACGTCGTCGACGCGCTCGACCGAGACACCCATCTCGGTCAGGACGGCAGCGGCTTCGCCCGCAGGGGGTGCATCGGACGTGCCGGCCGTGACGACGGCCGCCGTCGCCGGGAGATCCGGGCGCTCGTACCCGACGGCGTGGGCGACGAGTGTCCGGGTACGGTCGTCGTAGTCGAGTTCCGCGTCCGGGAACCGCTCGGCGAGTCGGCGCCGACACGCCTCCGCGTCGGCGGCAGCGAGTCGTGTCACGAGGGCATGCCCCGTCGTCTCGACCGCGGCGACGGCCATCGTCGCGGTTTCGTCGGGTGTTTTGCCGTCGGCGAGGATCGCCTCGGGGATCCCGGTCCGGTCCGTGCGGGCGGCGTCGAACCGGCCCGCGTCCGTCCGGGCGTAGCCACGGAGTTCCGCCTCGGCGGCGGCAACGGAGAGGTCGCCGGCGGCGACGGCATCGAGGATATCGCGCATACCACGACGGTTCGCCCCCACGGCTACGAAGCTGTCGGCTCCGCGCAGTGTCGTCTCGCGGCGGACGCGAACGCGCGGAAGCGTTCAACCGTGACCGAAATCCGACAAGCGGACCGCTCGAAGCCCGATATTTGAGGAATGTTTAAATATGGCCGGGGTCGGATCGCGGACCGGTCCGATCGAAACCCGCTAAACCGCCGATAGAAGCGGCTACGACGCCTTCTTTTGGGAAAGTATATAAGGGGGCCGGGAAAATCCTCGACTGTATGGCAGACCTGATCGTCAAAGCCGCAGTAAAGGAAGCGCTCGATGACATGAACGTTGCTTCGGACTTCTACGACGCTCTCGACGACGAAGTCGAGGAGCTGCTCGAGGACGCCGCACGTCGCGCCGAGGAGAACGACCGCAAGACGGTCCAGCCGCGCGACCTGTAAGG